>NZ_JAXBLX010000065.1:0-22648 GCF_037027555.1 Halalkalibacter kiskunsagensis
TAAGCCTTTTGTGAGTGGGTTTCTCAAAAAAGGCGCGCAGCGTGTGGAGCCATTGCCATACCGCATAAACAGAAAATATACCAAAAGGGGTGCATTTCCCCTTTTGGTACCAACTCTCAGCAATGAGTGGAGCCGCTATGTTTGGTGTGACTGGAGTGTGATTAAACAAACATGAAAGGGTGATGACGATGTCAATTCCCAAAACATTAACGATTGCTGGTTCTGATAGTGGTGGAGGAGCAGGAATCCAAGCTGACATAAAAACGTTTCAAGAATTACATACATTTGGAATGAGTGTGATTACAGCCTTAACGGCACAAAATACACTTGGTGTGCATGGGGTGTTCCCACAATCTTTAGAAGCAATAGAAGCACAGCTTGATGCTGTTCTATCTGATATTGGTACTGATGCTATAAAGACAGGAATGTTGTTTTCTGCTGAGATTATTACTCTTGTTGCAAACAAACTGAAAGAGTATGAAGCGAAAAATATTGTTGTTGATCCTGTTATGATAGCAAAAGGAGGTGCCTCTCTTTTACAGGAAGAGGCAGTTCGAGCTTTAATCGAAAAGTTGTTGCCGATTGCTACTGTTATCACTCCGAACCTTCCAGAAGCAGCAAAACTGCTCGGACGTCAAGAAATGGAGACTATAGGAGAAATGAAGCGTGCAGCTATTGATCTTCATAAGATGGGGCCAAAATATATCGTTTTAAAGGGAGGACATCTTTTAGATGGACCTGCTGTTGACCTTTTATATGACGGTAAAACCACTTATGAATTGAAGACAGAGAGGATTCAAACGAAGCATACACATGGGACGGGATGCACATTTGCTGCAGCAATAGCAGCAGAATTAGCAAAAGGAAAGACAATTAAGGAAGCGACTGAGGTGGCAAAATCTTTTATTACTGCAGCGATTTCTGAATCACTTTCGATTGGTAGTGGAATTGGACCAACGAACCATGCTGCATTTAGACGCTTGGCTCGTTAAGAATAGTTTTTCAAAGAACAATTTAAGTTCAATAGCCAACAGGATTATGTATGATCCTGTTGGCTTATTCATTGTAGTGAAAAACAGCTACTTTTCTTTCCTGTTTGTTTGACCTCTTGTATAATGAGTAAAAAGGCTGAATCATTTAATACATAAATTAGAAAGGAAGTAGCGAGAAATGTTTCGTGGAAATAAACCAGTGCTTATCCTGCCAGCTATTTTAATGGTTTTAATGCTTTTGGGAGGATATCATTTTTTACAAGAGTCTGAGTCCGTTACAAACGAGGATTTACAAAACATTATTGAAGTTCAAGTTAGCACAAATACTACTCGCCAAGGTTTGGATATAGAAGCAAATTGGGACTGGACAGTAATGCCAGTAGAAGGTTTATATGGTGAAGACTATATTGGAATTTCGGTAATAAACAGAGAAACTGGACAAGTACGGACAGACATAGAGATTGAAAATGGAATATTGGAATTGCTTTATGCAAACCAAGTCATAGAACAGACGGAAGGCACTGTTGTTGAAAACGGGATAATATTTGCTTTTTCAAATCAATTAATTGAACATGAGAGTTATGGCAATATTGGGAGAGTAGGAGCAAGCATAATAGGTGAGGGGTTAGAGAAAGACGATATTATTGTGACTCTATTACATACGTGGTCTGATCATACGCCTCTTGAGATGGAGGATGCTAGGTTTTCATCACCAACGTTTACAGGAGCCGCAAACGTTCCACATTGGATCGTTTCACAGGTAGCAAATTAATACTGTGTAAGAAGGATGGGTGTGTGCATGAAAATAAGAGGGCTCTCCTATCAAAATGGGATATTTTATATTGGGAAACAGCATGTAGCATGTGCATATCATGAGAAGGGGCGTTTAAAAAGTTGGCTTAAGCCGATAAATATCAGGACATTGGCAATGATGATGAGGCAGATCATCATGTCAATGCCGATATGGTTTAAAGTCCTTACTGTTATTTATGTAAGTTTTGTGTTTGTTCCAAAGATACTCATTATTTGGAATCCAAGTATTTGGGAAGGTCTCCCCTATTATTTTTTGTTTTACTATATGTTTGGTACTCACTTTTTGTTTCCTAGGCAGCTTAGAAAATATCATGGTGCAGAGCATAAAGTATTTAGTTATAAAGGAGTTATAAGAAGATCTCGTTTGTTTCAAATTAATAAGGCGGCTATCACCAACCGTTTTTGTTCTACGAATGTAGTTGTTATTTACTTTTTATGTGTTTTTATAGGAACGGTTGGTCTTTGGTTGTTTACTAGTCGATTTATGTGGTCATTAGAAATAGCGTCTTACTTAAGCCTAGTAATGATTCCTATTGTTCAAAGGTTATTAGAAGTAAGAGGGTTTGGATTTGTAAAAAGAGTTGTACTTGCTATCTCGTATTGGCTTCAAATACATGTGACAACGACTGAGCCAGAACGTGCACATATGATTGCCTCAATCGAATCGTATGGAAAGCTTGCTGCAATGGAATTTCCGGAAAGGTTAATTGTAAAACATCCGAAAGTAAAGAAGGAGGAAGTACATATGGCAATAGTTGATGTAACCATTATTCCAATTGGTACAGATACACCGAGCGTAAGTAAATATGTAGCGGAAATTCAAGAAGTTTTGAAGACGTATGACGGGAAAGTGAAATATCAGCTTACACCAATGAGCACCTTAATAGAAGGAGAGTTACCAGTTCTATTTGAGGTGATACAAGCACTACATGAAGTTCCGTTTAAAAATGGACTATCTCGTGTGGCAACCAATATTCGCATTGATGACAGACGTGATAAGAAATCAACGATGTCGGGGAAACTTGAAGCTGTTCAGACACATTTAAATAGTAAGAACGAGGAATTACAAGAAGACTAAATAAAAGCAAGAGGCCATGTGGCCTCTTGCTTTTTACACAACCTGTTTAATCATAGTGACATGTGGAATCCCTGCATCTAGAAATTCTCCTGAGATCGTTTCATAGCCTAATTTCTTATAAAAATCCTGAGCTTGAATCTGTGCATTTAGCTTTGATTTCGGAATTCCTTCAACACGAACCTCATTCTCTATTGCCTCCATGAGAATGCGCCCGGCACCTGTACCGCGAGCATTCTTTCCAATACAAATACGTTCGATTTTTCCGTATCCATCAACAAAGCGAAGACGACCAGCACCAATGACGGTTTGGTGATGATCATAAACGACAAAATGAATCGCTTCGTCTTCAAATTGATCAATTTCTTCTTCAATTGGTACATGTTGTTCGTCCACGAAGACTTCGGTACGAATTTTATAAGCATCTTCTCGTTGTACCTTCGTTACAGCTTTTATTACATTCATAAAAAATTATACTTCCTTTCCAAGGCGAAATGTTTCATATACAGTCCAAGCTCCATTTTCAAGCTGATAAAGCAATTGCACCCTTGAAATTGTTTCTTGGTGCTCTATTTTGTGCATTTTTAGTTGACCTAGAACATCCGCATGTTCCTGACTTGATAGATCTTGTCCAATTGTGACATGAGGGATAAATCCATATTTATCGTTAATAGAAAATGGTTCATTGTGAAATTCTTCATATAAATAGGTCAGTGTTTTATGTTCACGAATCTTAAAGAAAATGGTATGAGATTGCGGATAAAACGTATCGACTTTGTAAATGTCAATCGTAACAGGTTCTGCGTTCTCAGCAATTTGTGCCATGGTATTCAGTAGTAAAGGAAGTTCTTCATCATTCACTTCAAACGGCTCTTTTATTGTTATGTGGGGTGGGATAAGCGCATAGTGTGAATCATAACGCATTCGAAAAGAGTTCGCTTGATCTTGTAGTTTTTTTGATGGAAATAAAGCAATTCCATATTTCATCTCATTGTCCTCCTTTAATTAAAAGATTCTCCTTTGATATGAATAGTAAATAATTTGTATAGCTTATAGAATAACAAACAGTTTCTATTAAGATAATAACGTTATTAGGCCCTTAGGTAAATCTGTTTGCCAGTAAGTCCAAGTGTGGTCCCCTTCAAATTCACCGTACGTATAAGTAAATGGTTTATCTTGTAATATGGTATGTAATTGCCGATTTGGTGTAACAAAATCAAGAGTCTGGCCATCTGTTGTTTTCACACTAGTTTCTTTTGTGCCAATTACATGATAAAGAGATATGTTATTTGGTTTATTATAAGCAGTTACCGAAGTCATAACCGTATCATTTACAAATGGTGAATGCATCATGACTTGACCAAAAAGACTCGGATATTGCAAAGCGGTTAATAAGGAAACGGTTCCTGCAAGAGAATCACCTGCAAGTGTTCTAGCTGAAGCAAGTTGATGTGTAGGATATACTTTATCAATAAATGGAACGAGTTCATTTGCTAGAAATCGAATATAGGAATTGACCTTTTCTCCATTTGGGTGATAGCGTTTCCGTCTTTCCGAAACGGATGGATAAGGAATAGCAACAATAATTGTTTCTCTTATTTCCCCATCGTCTATTAATTGTTCAACTTGCCGGGGAATACGTCCGAGTTGGAAATAATCGTTTCCATCCTGGCAAATTAGGACATCATATGTTTGTAAAGGTGTAAAGTTAGGTGGTGTATAGATCAATAATGGGATTTTTTCTTGTAACTCTTTGCTTTCAATGGTCGTTTCGGTAATAATCCCAGCTAACGGTCTTTTAGCCAATTGTCTCAAACCCTTTCTGTAAAATAACTTCTTATTATTGTACCTAAACAATTATAAAAATGCTATGTATGGGGTCGTTCCCAAAAGGATGATTTTCCAATTTAGAAGAACCACAGACCGCAATTATTGAAAATAAAGGTTATCGGCAATTGAACGAGAAGTTATAGACAAAATTCAGTTGAACCTATACCAATAATTCATTTTTTAAACATGTCCAGACTGAACAAATTGTGAAGTTGTTTAATATTTTGTACTATAAGAAAAAAGGTAAGAAAGGTATGAGAGTGTGATGAGTAAAATACCTCGATGGATTTATTATAAACAAATTTTCCGTTCAAAGTTTCAAGCAGGATGTGTCAAAGCTAAAATAGAAGACAACTGGATCAATGGGTATGAAGTAGGTCCACTTGTAGAAATTAAGAAGCTTCGAACAGATAAGTATGTTGTTAGGTATACGTATGACGAAACAGTATAGGTATCATGAGAGACTAGCCTGGATTTAGGTGCATAATACCATCTAGATCCAAGCTTTTTACTCTATCTCTTTAAGCAAAAAGTTTTAGATAAAGTCCATAGCCTTCTTTGTCTAATTCCTCTTTTGGAACGAAACGTAACGCTGCTGAATTAATGCAGTACCGCAAACCATTAGGTCCTGGCCCATCATTAAATACATGACCGAGGTGAGAGTCCCCTTCTTTGCTACGGACTTCTGTTCTGCTCATTCCGTGACTAAAATCTTCTCTCTCAATTATTTCTTTCTCCACAATTGGCTTGGTGAAGCTAGGCCAGCCGCAACCGGCATCGTATTTATCGGTTGAACTAAAAAGTGGTTTACCTGAGACGATGTCGACATAAATTCCTTCTTCTTCAAGATTATAATATTCATTTTGAAAGGGTGGTTCAGTTCCATTTTCTTGTGTTACAGCATATTGCATCGGTGTAAGACGTTGCTTTAACTGTTCTTTGGTTACTTTACTCATTTTTAGTCCCCCAGTGTTGATTAATAAAGGATTGACGACCTGACCCGATTTTATATCTATTGTAATGAAGTGGGTTTTTCTTGTAATAATATTGATGATATTCCTCGGCTGGATAGAAAGTCGTAGCAGGTAAAATTTGTGTTGCAATCGGATTAGAGAACTTTCCGCTTTCTTTCAGGCGTTTCTTTGATTCCTCTGCAGCAATGCGTTGCTCCTCGCTATGATAAAAGATAGCCGTACGATAGGAGTTACCACGATCAAAAAACTGTCCACCAAAGTCTTCAGGATCAATTTGTTGCCAAAAGATTAGTAACAACTTCTCGTATGTAAATATGTTAGGATTAAACGTAATTTGTACAGCTTCATAATGTCCTGTTGTTTCTGCGCATACCTCTTGATATGTCGGGTTTTCCTTCTGGCCCCCTGTGTACCCAGAAACAACCGACAAAATGCCTTCGAATTGATCAAATGGTTTGACCATGCACCAAAAGCAGCCACCTGCAAAAGTTGCTTTATCATAATTTGTTACAGTCAATTCAATCCCTCCTTTTTTATATTATAACAACTAATAGTTCAGAGGAAAAAAATAATGATTGAGAATCTTTCATTTGGCTTCAAGTTTGTGGTTGATATCAATTACGCGTAGAACGATAAAACGTATAACCATTCCTATCAAATACCCACTAATATGAAAGAGAATAGGGAGCCATATCACCCCTGCTATATGACCGAATATTTCAACACTTTGCGAATAAATCACACCGATTGTACCGCAATATGCTGAGAAGACAAAAGGAATAAATGCATATCGAATATTCTCACCACCAGCGTCTCGATAAGCATCATACATTGAAAATAAATACAAACAAGGGTAAAACATAATCCATTGATAATTCACAGAATCATTTGCAGTTTCCCCTAACCCGTAAAAGCTTGGGATGATTGCTAAGTTTAATTTTGCTTGTACATTTACGATGAATTCTAAAACGACAAATAAAAAGCCTTTAGCATATTTTTTGTTAAGAAATTGTCCAAATCCTGGGAAGGCTATACTCCAAAAGATTATTTCTGCTCGTTTTTCTTTAGTCATAAACAATACCTCGACTTAATTTGAATTTTAATGTGAGTTTAGACATATACTGTGTCTCGCATTATAGTATTTATGCAATAGCATGTTAGGGGAACTTTTGTGGTAAACGCTTGATTTGAAAGCCAGCTATGAGTTGGGGAGCCTCAAGCCCGCAAGTCCGCAAGCGCGTGATGTATAGAGACATTGTCATTTCTGTTGATTTTAAGGTTTGCACCTTTTTCAGTACCCTTTGATCAAAGAGTGTTTATAGTTTATCGAGTAAATATTTTTTTACACGGATAAAACAAATTTTACAATAATTGGTTGATGGGTAAATAGACAATTACACAATTACACGCTACTTTTGAATACTTTAATGAAAGGAAACACACAGTATGTTTAAGGAACATATAAATTGGGTAATTAAAATTGTTGATATTATTATTTAATTTTTAATACAATGGAAGCATGTTTTTTAAAGAAAGGAAGTAAAACATGAATCAAACGAATGTAAATCAAAAAACGGGAAGTGTCCTTATTATTTCTGCCATTATAGTAGGTCTCTTTGTGTTATGGGGTGCGTTATCACCAGGAACCTTAGATGCAGCAGCAGGGCAGGGGCTTGGATGGATGTTAGAAAACTTTGGTTGGTTTTATATGTTATCAACCGCTTTTTTTGTTTTGTTTGTTATTGTTCTTGCGATTAGTCCTTTAGGGAGCATTCGTTTAGGAAAACCAGATGAGCGGCCTGATTACTCCTGGTACTCATGGATTGGTATGCTATTTGCTGCTGGAATTGGAGTTGGGTTCGTTTTCTGGGGAGTAGCTGAACCGGTATTGTATTATTTTGATACACCGATGGGGTTTACTCCTGAAACGCCGGATGCAGCAGTTGCAGGTTTGCGTTATGCTGTGTTTCATTGGGCTTTACATCCATGGGCTATTTTTTCGATTGTGGGATTAACGCTAGCGTACGTTCAGTTCCGGAAAGATCGACCTGCTTTAATTAGTTCAGCATTTTATCCGATCATCGGTGAAAGAGTTAATGGGTGGGCGGGGAAATCCATTGATATATTGGCAGTCATCGCCACATGTACAGGTGTGGCGACAACTTTTGGTCTGAGTGCACTTCAAATTACTGGAGGACTTTCTTACATATCACCGATTCCAAATAGCGTTGTAACTCAAACAACCATCATTGCTATTGTGACGTTTCTTTTTATGTTCTCTGCAGCTAAAGGCGTTGATAAAGGGATAAAAGTGTTAAGTAATATTAACTTAGCTGTGGCTGCAGTATTACTTATTTTTGTAATTGTTGTTGGGCCGACTTTGTTTATCGCAGAAAGTTTTGTGACAACTCTCGGTGGATACATTACAAATGTCGCTTCTATGAGTTTAACAATGACTCCTTTTACTGAAAGTGCGTGGCTTGGGACAAATACGATTTTCTTTTGGGCATGGCACATTGCGTGGGCTCCGTTTATGGGGATTTTTATTGCTAGAATATCTAGAGGACGAACGATTCGCGAATTTATGGCGGGAGTTTTGGTTGTTCCTTCGATTTTAGCTGTTATTTGGTTTACTACATTTGGCGGTACGGCATTAAATTTAGAAATAGCTGGCGCTGCTCCAATCGGTGATCTAGTTATGAACAATGTAGAACTTGCTCTTTTTGCCACTCTTGGAGAATTACCACTTAGCGGAATAACAAGTTTTATCGCTGTCATTCTTATTCTTATTTTCTTTATTACATCAGCAGATTCAGCATCTTATGTTTTAGGGGCAATGACGTCAAATGGAAGTTTAAACCCAAGCTTATTTGTCAAAATGCTCTGGGGGATATTGATTGCTGGTACTGCTAGTGTGTTGCTTATTAGTGGAGATGGCGGTCTTGGTGCACTCCAAACGGCATCTATTATTGCGGCACTCCCATTTGCGATTATCATGACTATTATGATTATATCGATTTTAATCATGCTTGGGAAAGATTATAAGTTAGAAGGTAAGAAACGCCGCAAAAAGAATCGTAAAGAAATTAAAGCTGAAATTCGAGAAGAAATGTATGACGATATAAAAGAAGAAGTCTTGGAAGAAATGAAAGAAGAAATGAAAGAAGAAATGATTGAAGAAATAAAGGAAGAAATGAAAGAGGAAATTAAAGAAGATTTAATAGAAGAACTAGATATAGATCAGGATAATAAAAAATAAGTGTCGTAAGCCCGCTAGGAGAGAAGGTTTTCTCATAGTGGGTTTTTTATTTGCTAATCTTTTTGATCTGAATTTGAAGGCGGTTGAAAAGTCTGATCTATAGCAGAGTAAAGGAACTCCGCTACAGTCTAACACGTCATTCATGCTCGAAATTAAGACGAGCAATTATATGTAGAATTTTCCTGATAGTGAGATTTATATTTACTTAGCTGAGTATTGTTTGTACGTAATATAAAAAAAATGAGGAAAAACTTTAAATAAGGAGGATTTAGCGAGAAAAAGAAGAACTTTATCGATGAGGTAGAATGCCATGTTAGGAGAGTAAATATGAATGCAAGAGTTTTTTCATTATGTTTAGAAGCATCATTACAAGGACAAGCAATTGTTAATGAACAAGGAGAATTCTTGTTTGTTAATAGCGCATTCTGCGATCAATTTGGATATAGCAAAGAAGAAGTTCTTTTGTTATCGATTGAATCGTTTTTCATTAACGAAGAATGTAAAGGACCTATTGAAGAAAAGCTATTTGAAAGAGGTATGATCAAAAAGCAGATTGAAAAAGTGATTTTACACGGAAAAGGGTACCTTCAGTCAACGCTTTTAACTATAACGGACGTATCAAGTGATGGAGAAGTTTATTTTCATGTGCAATTAGATAGGTTGATGACTTTTGGAACAGAGAGTGATCTTTCTCTTCTAGAAGTGAGCATTCACAATAGAGATCAAGTTCGATTACCGAAAAAAATATTAAATGGTATGAAGGACGCAATTATAGCGATTCGATTAGATGGACAGTTTCTGTATGTGAATGAAGAAGGAGAAAAGGTACTAAATAAAAAGTGGAGTGATTTAGTAAATGACGATTTTTGGTCTTTTTTAAAGCAAGATCAAAGTGAAAAACTAATAATGAAATTTTACCAGCTTCTTGTAGGAGAGGAGTCAACTCAACTAGAGTATTACCATTCATTCAGTAATCAGTGGTTTGATGTTAGAGCATATCGGTTAGATGATCAGGTGACAATGTATTTTATTAATACGACTGATCGAAAACAAATGGAAAAAGACTTAAGAGAAAAAGAAGAAAATTATCGAAGCTTAGTTGAAAATACACCAGAAACAATAACAGTTCACGATGGGCATAAGCTTATTTATGTAAACCCAGCAGGAGAAACATTGGTTGGACCTTCAAATTATCAAAAACTATGTAGCACAACCTTCTCAGAATTATTATCAAATCAAGATTATGCAAGATTTCGCGAAAATGTCCATCTCCTTTTATCTGGAAAGAAAGCTATTACGAATACAATTTATACCCTACTTTTAGAAGGAGAAGATAAGTTAGAAGTAGAAGCTACTACGACTGTTATTACCTTTAGAGGCAAACGGGCTTTCCGAACGATATTAAAAGATATTTCGGAGCGTAAAAAAGTAGATGATTTAATTCGAAAATCAGATAAGTTATCGGTTGTCGCGCAGCTTGCTGCAGGAGTCGCTCATGAAATACGAAATCCACTAACGACGGTAAAGGGCTTTTTACAATTGTTTCAAAAAGAGCAAGAATATAATTCGTTTTATGTTAACCTTGTTATGGACGAGTTAGACCGGGTTGAGTCAATTATTTATGAATATTTAACATTGGCCAAGCCTAATTTCGAAACTAGTTTTCAAGAATTGGATGTATTGACACTAGTAAGTCAAATATTAACTTTAACTAAGACGCAATCAAATATGAATAATATTTCGTTAGAATACGAAAATGAAAACGTTCCAATGATCTTTGGTTTAGAGAAGCAATTAAAACAAGTAATTATTAATTTACTAAGAAATTCAATTGAAGCAGTAGAGGGAAACGGTGTGATCACCATTCGTGTCTTAAACCATCTACGTAATCAAGTGTGTATTCAAGTCGAGGATAATGGATGTGGCATTCCGAAAGAAAGAGTTGAACGCTTAGGTGAACCATTCTATTCAACAAAAGAGAAAGGAACGGGCCTCGGTTTGATGGTGTGCTATAAAATAATTGAACATCACAATGGGGTGTTAAATATTTATAGCGAAGAAGGAAAGGGAACAAAGGTTGAAGTGATCATTCCTGCTAGTAGCAGTGGAGTAATAAAAAACGAAGTGCTGATGTAAGCACTTCGTTTTTTAATGTCTTATTAGTCAGAGTGTTTTTTTTCTTTTACATATTCTTTTAATTCAGCAATTAATTGTTGGCATGCTTTTTCGGTTATCGTAAAGTCAATTCCGTATTCATATCTTTGTGCTAATTCTTTTTTCCAAACTACTTCTCCTCTTACAATCAATTTCTGTGAACGTAAGCTAAAGTTAATTTCTAGGGTTATCTTTGTTTTCTTTGGGTCTGGCAATTCAAGTGTGGACTGACCTCGCAATCCACCAGGACTAATATCTAAGATATTGATTTCCCCTGCAGAGCTCGTCACTTCTTTGTCAGCTATTTTTACTAGTGTAAATTGAGCTATGATTGGGGTTTTAAACCTATACCGGAACGCTTCCTTTCGTCTATAAGGTCTCACAATAATTGCTCTCTTTCATATGCATTTATTTCTTTAGTATATCTAATATGACATGTTTTTTCATCAAAAATAACAAGGGAGATATGTGAATATAAAGATAATTCTAAAAAAATAAACAAGTAGTTTGAGAGAATATCGAATGAATTTGTGAAAGCTTGTAAAATGTGGAAACGCCCTTCTATCGACGCAGGTAGTTTAGTATGATATTCACAGTTGGAAGCACATCTTAACGAATTCCAACCCAACTACAAAGGAGGAATTTTCGATGAGCAAGAAACTACTTTATACAGTATTAGCAGGTGCACTTTCAATTAGTGTGTTAGCAGCATGCGGGGAGCCAGTTGATGAAGAGGCACCAATGGACGATCCAGCAACGATTGATGAGCCGGCTGATGATCCAGTTACAGACTAAGTATTTTTACTAACAATCACAGAGTTTACTTGCATGAGAGCGATCACATTTGTGATCGCTCTTTTACATTATTTTAATAAAAAAATCGGAAGTCGAGCCCTTATATAAAATACATGAATAAAAAATAGTAAGATAAGCTAATTTAATAATGAACGTTGAACTTATCCTTATAAATAAAAGAAAATTCTGCTATTTACATTCGGATATATTTTGGTAGAAAAGGTATTCTCAACTGAATAATTGTGTGTTAATATGCATATGCAAGAATAATTATTATTGTAATAGAGGAAAAGTGAGGGTATTATAATGAAGAAAAAATGGTGGATGTTAGGAATGTCTGCAGTTGTATCTATAAGTGTACTTGTCGGTTGTGGAACAGGTGAGGAAGAGACAACAGGTGAAGATCCAGTTGTTGAACAAGATGAGGAAGAAACAGAAGTAACAGAAGAAACTCAAACGCTTATAATGGGAACATCGGCTGATTATCCTCCGTACGAATCAATTGATCTTGCTACAGGAGAAATTATTGGTTTTGATGTCGATATTGCAACGTATATTACAGAAGAACTAGGATATGACCTTCAAATTGAAGACATGGATTTTGATGGTTTGATTCCCGCAATGGGAGCAGGTCGAGTTGATTTTGTACTAGCAGGTATGACACCTGATGAGAATCGCAAGAAAAACGCCGATTTTTCTGATATTTATTTTACTGCTACAAATTTAATTGTCTCTCAAGCAGATGCAAACATTGGATCTCTTGAGGATTTAGAAGGATTAAAAGTAGGGGTGCAGTTAGGTTCTATTCAAGAAGGAGAAGCTGAAGACTTAAAAGAAGAGTATGGTTTCGAAGTTGTGAAATTAAATCGTATTCCTGAGATTATGCAAGAATTGTTATCGGGACGTATTGATGCCATATTAATGGAAAATACAGTTGCAAAAGGACATATGGAAGCACAGCAGCAGTTAACAAGTTTTGAAATTGAAGCTGACGAAGAAGTAGGATCTGCGATTGCCTTTCCTAAAGGCAGTGAATTAACAGAGCCGTTTAATGAAAAATTGAATGAGCTAATTGATAGTGGTAAGATGGAAGAACTAGTAATAAAATGGTTTGATACAGAAGAGTAAGATTGTTTGATTACAACCCGCGAGCATTTTATTTGCCGCGGGATGTGTGTGTTACAAGATATTTAATAGGAAGGATACATTGGGCATGAATTTGGATTTCAACCAAATCGTGCCCCATATCCCTTTTTTATTAGAAGGGATCGGGGTCACGTTACAATTCGTATCTGTAGCACTAGTGCTAGGATTAGTACTAGGAGTTATATTATCAATCTTTAAAATTGGTCGTTTTCGTATACTTCGGTGGTTTGCAAATGCCTACACGTCTATTTTTCGTGGGACACCATTAATTTTACAACTATCGATTATTTATTTTGGTATTCCGCAATTTGGTATTGATATTACTGCTTATGTAGCAGGTGTGCTTGCATTTGGACTAAACTCAGCCGCGTATGTGTCTGAAATCATTCGTGCAGGAATCCAAGCGGTTGATAAAGGACAAAAAGAGGCAGCAGAAGCATTGGGAATTCCCTACCGTCCAACTATGCTCCGAATCATCTTGCCACAAGCATTCCGTAATATTTTACCTGCATTGTTCAATGAATTCATTAATTTAACAAAGGAATCAGCAATCGTCTCCATTATTGGTGTCATGGATTTAATGCGTCGTGCTCAAGTACTAAATGCACAAATATATCGGTACTTTGAAGCTTTGCTATTCGTTGGACTGATTTACTATTTGCTTGTGATGGTTTTAACGATCATTGGACGACTCATTGAAAGGAGATTGCAGCGTAGTGATTAAGGTTGTTGATTTGCATAAATCGTTTGGGAAGACAGAAGTCTTAAAAGGAATTTCCACAGAGATAAAAAAAGGAGACGTTATTGCGATTATTGGTCCTTCGGGTTCAGGTAAATCTACGTTTCTTAGATGTCTTAATTTACTCGAAAAACCGACATTAGGTAAAATATATGTTGGCGGTGAAGAATTAACCAATCGGAAAACAAATGTTTTACGTGTACGGCAACAAATCGGAATGGTGTTTCAGCATTTTCATCTTTTTCCACACATGACAGTGTTGGGGAATTTAACTTATGCACCTATGACTGTAAAAGGGATTTCTAAGCAGGAGGCAAATGAAAGAGCTGAAACGCTCCTTGAAAAAGTAGGACTTCTAGCAAAACGTGATGAATACCCTAGTCGATTATCTGGAGGGCAAAAGCAGCGAGTAGCGATAGCTCGTGCGTTAGCAATGGAACCAGAAGTGATGCTATTTGATGAACCGACATCTGCTCTTGATCCTGAAATGGTGAAAGAAGTTCTTGCTGTTATGAAGGATTTAGCGACATCAGGAATGACCATGGCGATCGTGACCCATGAGATGGGCTTTGCTCGTGAAGTTGCAGATCGAGTTCTTTTTTTGGATCAAGGAATTTTAATGGAGGATACACCTCCAAGTGAGTTTTTTCATGCGCCACGTTCTGAGCGAGCAAGGGAATTCTTAGAAAAAGTATTATAGTAATAGACGGCTTGCAGAAGAAGACTTCTAGAAGCCGTCTATTTTTTATAACTGTAACAGAGGCAGTTTGAAAAAGTATAAAGAAATGAATGATCTGTTTTGCTAAATGTCCTATATAAACTTTCTTGTGATAAACTAAAAGTAAAATTTTTATGTAAAATGGGGGAAGACATGTCATTTAGAATTGGTTATCGAACGTTAAAAACAGCAGTTGGTGCAGGGCTTGCCGTTGCAATTGCTCAAGGTTTTAATCTTGACTTTTATGGATCCGCTGCGATTATTACCGTTTTATGTATTTCGGTGACAAGGCGGGACTCATTAAAGGTTTCTTGGGCCCGTGTCGTGGCATGTATTATCGGAATGGCCATTAGTGGAATATTGTTTGAATTGATTGGATATCAACCGTGGACGTTAGCTTTAATTATGCTTTTATTTATTCCAATTGTAGTTATGTTACAAATGAATACAGGAATTGCGACTAGTTCAGTTATTATCCTCCACATTTACACAGTTGGAGAAATATCGACTGCGCTCATAATAAATGAACTTTTGTTAATCGTTGTTGGTGTAGGTGTTGCACTGCTAATGAACCTTTATATGCCAAGTAGTGATCAAGCCTTAAGGACTTATCACAAAGATATAGAAGAACACTTTAAAACGATACTTCACGAATTATCTGTTTACTTACGACACGGAGAAAGCGAATGGGATGGAAAAGAAATTTATGAGACTGTTGATTTATTACAGAAAGGGAAAAACCTCGCCTTAAAAAATATTCAGAATCACATCCTTCGATACGAGGATCAATATTATTACTATTTTAAAATGCGTGAAAAGCAGTTTGACATTTTAGAGCGGCTTATGCCGTATGTTTCAAGAATTCATCATACTGTCGAGCAAAGCGAGACGGTTGCAAACTTTTTAGATGAGTTGAGTAAATCAGTTAGTCCAGCGAACCGTGTCCCTTATTTTTTAGAGCGAATTCACTTAATGAGGAAAGGATTTGAAGAAATGCCATTGCCAAAAACAAGAGAGGAATTTGAGGTTCGTTCCTCTTTAGCGTACATTATGCATGAACTTGAAGAATATTTACATATAAAGGATCGCTTATGGAATCAAGCGGATAAAAAGAAATTATAACGAGAAACTAAGAAAAAGTTCTTCAAAGAGATGGATAAAATGATACGCCAATTGGATAGAGGGAGGGATAATGATGAAACTCTCACTTTCATTGTTAGCACTGTTAATTGCTTCTCCTATTTGGCCCATAGGGGAAAATCCAACTGTAGGAGACCCATTTCTCATTGTTAATGTTGCTACAAATGAGCTTGCTTATATAAATGAAGGCGAGATAAAAGATGTATATAAGGTAGCAACAGGTAAGCTTGGGGATGAAACACCTTTAGGTACGTTTACAATTATAGTAAAAGCGAAAGATCCTTATTATCGTAAAAAAGATATACCTGGTGGAGATCCAAATAACCCCCTTGGATCACGATGGATTGGATTTAATGCAAACAATACCGATGGGAGGACATTTGGTATTCATGGTACAAATCGTCCGGAATCAATTGGTTATTCAATAACAGCTGGTTGTATTCGATTGCCAAATGAAGTCGTTGAAATACTTTTTGAAGAAATCCCGATCGGAACAACGATTCACATAACTGATAAAGACGAACTGTTTATAGACGTGGCACGTCATTTCGGTGCTGTTCAATGAAAGAAACCTGGTAAAATTACACCAGGTTTCTTTCATTGAACTATAATCAACTTGCTTATTAGTTTCATTTCAATTAGAAGAAAGATACGCCCATTAAAAGGGTACCAAGAACCATAGTTACAATCATAATATAAATAATAGTTTTTTGAAATTTACGTGGCATGTGAAACCCTCCTCTTAAATACCTTTTTCTATTTTACTTCCTTATTCAAATTTGGACAAGGGAAATCTAGAAATACCATATAAAAGCAGGATTAGAAAAGAAAAAAAAGAAATATTGTAGGAAGAGATATTTAGGAGAGGATAAGAATGGAGCGTAACGGTCTGAAGAAAATCGATCATATTGGGATTGCGGTATTATCTATTAATGATGCCTTACCTTTTTATGTTGACCAGCTACATTTTAAGTTGCTAGGGATAGAGGAGGTCGCATCTCAAGGTGTGAAAGTAGCTTTTTTAGAAATTGGTCAATCAAAAATTGAATTGCTTGAACCTTTATCAGCTGAAAGTCCGATCGCAACTTTTATAGAAAAGCGTGGTGAAGGAATTCATCATGTAGCTTTAGGGGTTACTGATATTGAGTCAAGAATTGCAGAAATGAAGAAAAATGGCATTCAAATGATTCATGATAAACCGGTAAATGGAGCAGGAGGCGCAAAAGTGGCATTTCTTCACCCTAAATCAGCCAAAGGTGTCCTTTACGAATTCTGTCAAAAAAATGAATAGGCTTTAAAGCGAGGAACTTGCGCTTTTAATGAGAGAACGGTACCATTTATAGAGGCTGTTTTTATAATAATTTATTGTTCGGAAAAAACTGGAGGTAGTATACATATGGTGAATGAACAACGCTTAGTAGATGAATTTCTTGAACTCGTACAAATTGATTCAGAGACGAAACATGAGGACATAATTGCACCTATTTTGAAAAAGAAATTTGAAGACTTAGGTATTAAAGTAGTGGAAGATGATGCTGCAAGTAAAACGGAGCATGCAGCAGGCAATTTAATTTGTACTCTTAAAGGAACGAAAGAAGGGGTAGATACGATTTATTTTACTTCTCATATGGATACGGTCGTACCTGGAGTTGGCGTAAAACCTTCGATTAAAGATGGCTATGTTGTTACTGATGGGACGACCATTCTTGGTGCAGATGATAAGGCAGGAATTGCTGCGATGTTTGAAGCAATCCGTGTTCTGAAAGAAGAAAATTTAGAACATGGAACGATACAATTTATTATTACAGTTGGTGAAGAATCTGGATTAGTAGGAGCGAAGGTAATAGATCCTTCTTATTTAAAAGCAAAGTATGGGTTTGCTCTTGATAGCGATGGCCCTGTCGGAAATATCATTGTTGCTGCTCCGACTCAAGCAAAGGTAAATGCGACGGTCCTTGGAAAAACAGCACATGCTGGAGTTGCCCCAGAAAAAGGGATTTCTGCGATCACGGTTGCAGCCAAAGCAATTTCGAAAATGCCCCTTGGCAGAATTGATGAAGAAACAACAGCAAATATTGGACGTTTTGAAGGAGGAACGCAAACGAATATCGTTTGTGATCACGTTTCGATTTTAGCTGAGGCTAGGTCTTTGATTCCTGAGAAAATGGAAGCACAAGTTGCAGCAATGAAAGATGCATTTGAGTCCACAGCTTTAAAGATGGGGACAACGGCAACCGTAGAAGTAGATATTATGTATCCTGGCTTTAAACTTGGTGATGGTGATGAAGTCGTTGAGGTAGCTAAAAAAGCAATGACTTCTATCGGGAGAACACCAGAGCTTTTGCAAAGTGGCGGTGGGAGTGACGCAAATATTTTTGCTGGTCATGGTGTCCCGACAGTTAATTTAGCGGTGGGGTATGAAGAAATACATACGAAAAACGAACGTATGCCAATCGCTGAACTTGTGAAATTATCTGAGGCTGTAGTGGCAGTTATTAAAGAAGTATCAAAATAAACAAGATTAATGAAGAAAGAGCGATTCAACGTTTGAATTGCTCTTAGTTGTTCGAGAAGTAAGCGAACGTTTGAAAATAATTTGAAAAATTATTATTAAATAAGTTAATGTAAGGTTTTATAAGCATCGGGTCGTCCAAGTTCCATACATTCTAAAATGTGTTCTTCCGAGTCACCAACAATAGCTGAGACTTCTGCTATTGTTGGTGACTTTCCTTTTTCTTTACGAGAGATATTTTCAAGGAGCAATATGTGGTCAAATAAAGCTGAGTAATGCAAATAATCTTTTCGCTTTTTATGTTTCATACATGGCTCACTCCTTTAAAAGTCTTTCTAGGATCTGTTTTGATAGCGAAGTGCCAGTTATAAGTTCTTGCCCATCATTTTAAAGGTGCATATCTAGGATAAGCTAGTTTTCTAACGCTTACTACTTAAAGACCATATCATTACCTTATCGAAATCGAACTAGTTATGCAACATATTATCTTTTGAAAACGAACGTATTTTCGTATAATGAGACTAAGGAGGTTAGTAGGATGAATCGTGCACGTTTAATTTTTCATTTGGATATGAATAGTTTTTTTGCATCTGTTGAAATCGCTCATGATCCCACGTTAAAAGGAAAGCCAGTGGCCATTGCCGGAAACCCTGAAGAACGCAGAGGAATTATCGTAACTAGTAGTTATGAAGCAAGAGCAAAAGGAGTAAAAACAACGATGCCCATTTGGCAAGCGAAGAAACTATGTCCTACTTTGTTGATCCTAAGACCAAACGGTGATCGGTATCGTGCTGCTTCAAAAGCATTATTCGATATACTTTTTACATACACACCCCTCGTAGAACAAGTATCAATTGATGAAGGCTACTTAGATCTCACTTCCTATTTGAAAGAGATTCACCCAATGTTGCTTGCTGTTAATATTCAGAAGAGAATACTTGAAGAATTAAAACTACCTTGTAGCATTGGAATCTCTCCAAATAAATTTTTAGCAAAAATGGCTAGTGATATGAAAAAGCCAAATGGAATTACAATCTTACGAAAACGAGACATAGAGAATAAACTGTGGCCGCTTCCGATCGAGGAGATGCATGGAATAGGAAAACGGACTGTTGAAAAGTGGAGGAAGTTAGGTCTGAGTATGATTGGAGATTTAGCCAAAGCTGACAAAGAACTACTGATGAGAAAGTTTGGAGAGCGTGGTCTTGTGCTTCAAGAGCGAGCGAATGGACATGATGGCCGTCCGGTTAACCCACATGCCTATTCGGTATACAAGTCGATTGGTCACTCATCGACGCTTCGAAGTGATACGAAAAATAGACAAATGATCCGAGCGACATTCGATGATTTAGCTAAACGTGTTCATTTAAGATTACGGAAGAAAGAAATGTTTGCAAAAGGGGTGCAAATAACCATTCGTTATCACGATTGGAAAATGATTACTAGAAGTCGGAAACTAGTGAATCCAATTCAATCACCGGACGACTTAATGCGTGAGGCAAACATTCTTTTTGAGAAAGCTTGGAATGGAGAAGCTGTTCGTCTGTTAGGGATTAGTACATATGATTTACTTGAGAAAAAATATGCGTATAAACAATTAGATTTGTTTACGTATCAAGAAGACATAAAGCAAGAAGAAATAGATAAGACAATGAATGAATTGCGAGAACGGTTTGGAGAAGATATTGTTCGCAAGGGCTGGAAAAAACAAGAAGAGGAATAAGGTAAACATCTTCGTATCTCGACCGATACTAATAGTAGACAAAAATTTAGCGGAGCGTGAACGGCATGCATATTCAACACCAAGTCCATTCATCTACTCAGCAATCTGAGCGGTCGGTTCAGATTCGAGAAGGAGACGTGTTTAAGGCAACGATAAAGGAAGGAAGAGGCCCGAGTGAAGCACTATTGTCGGTGAAAGGAAGAGAGGTGATTGCTACGTTTGAAGGAGGGGTTCCTCTCGCTGAAAAAGCGACAGTAAAAGTTTCTCGGCTCACGAGCGAAGGAGTTCATGTTACGGTTTTGAGTACGGACCAAAAAAGCGTTGGCCAAATTAGAAACCCTGACCAGAATGGGGATCAATTGATGCGACAATTGGGTGTGAAGCAATCTTCTCCAGAAGTAAGGGAGGCTATTGCAACCTTATTAGATAAAGGTGTCCCATTAACAAAAAACGCAGTTACTGAATTACAACGCTTTTTACATGCTGGGAATGTCGATAGTCGACTAAAAACGGTTCAAGCCATAGCTAACAAACGGTTGGAAGTTACTTCGGTCCATCTTCGTGCTGTTCATGAAGCACTGCATGGGCGTCCATTTAATGATGTCATTAATGACCTAGCAAAAGAATTAAATTCTGAAATAAAAGTTGAGGCAGTAGTACGAGAAAAAAGAGACGGATCTAACGAACGTTTGCAAAATAGGGGCGATGCAAACGCCATGGACAAAACTTTCGATGTGAAAACCTTGCTTCTTAGAGACTCTCACATTAAACGAGCAGTTGAACAATTGCAACCATTTGTTGATCAAACCCCACTAAAAAAGGAATCAAAGCTTTCTATTGAGCAGAGGATAACAGAAGCGGTTCAGCTTGAACAAATTGCAAAGGAACGAGTGGGAACCGCATTACAACAATTGGAAGCTACCAATACAAATAAAGAACAACAAAATACGATTCAAAATGTGCAAATGAAGGTCCAACGAGACGGATTAACCTATTTAGTGCGTGACCAAATTCATGGAACGATTCAATCATCTGAACAACTAAATAAAGTAGTGAAACAAGCTTTTCAAATTCAAGAAGCAGGGAAAGAGAAATTGCTTCAAGTGCTTGATCAACTTTCAATGATAAGTGCAACTAGAGTTGACAAAGGACAGGTATGATCACAAAAAAGAGCCACACATAGTGGAGAAACTTAGTTGGCTTAACTAAAGTATAAAGGTCTTCGAGCTGATTCATCAGAGGAATATTTATTTGTACAATTAACCATTTCCCAAAAGCAAATATCAAATAAAGAAAAATGCCACTTAAAATGCCAAGCAACCACTGTAGAAGGCTCATTCTTTGTAAAGTTGGCTTCTCGAATATCCAACTATAAATGGATAATATAAAAAGGGAGAGAGGGAAAAGAACCCAGAAATTAAATGGATGCCAAATAAAGCTTATTATGAGCAAGCATACTGCTAGCATAAACCCAAGTGCACTACATAAATCTATTTTCTTCATTTTAAACCTCTTTGCTATAAAAAAGATAAATTCCCTCATAAGGAGGAATTGGAAAGATGGATTTTCTTGTATTTACTTATAGAACTGTCGTAAAAGCATCAATCGATGACGTGTGGTCTTTCTTCGCTACAGCTGAAAACCTAGCCCAAATTACGACCTTTCCGAAAATTAATATCCAGTCAGACCCTGAAACAAAGCAAGGAAATGTAATTGTTATGAAGCTTGGTTTAGCCGGATTTTATGTGAAGTGGACGTCGCTCATTAGTGAGGTCAATGCTCCACATTATTTTATCGATAAAGGAATTCAACTTCCACTCCCTTTTACAGAATGGACACACAAGCATTCATTTACGGCAAGTGGAACGGACACAATCATAGAAGATACAGTCATATTTAAATCATTTGTTCCAAGTTTGATTACGAAACCGATGTTAGTTAACCTATTTCGAGGGCGTGAATTATCTATCATGAAGGAATTTTCGAGTGAGTAATGTGAAGGTTGATCTTAGTTCCTACTTCTAGTACTCATCTAGCTTAAAAGAGTAGTGCTGCATAGGCTCCATTCAAGGATACTGTCCTCACCTTTTTCATTTATATAGTAGTGTAACATTTTATCCATTCAACACGAAGTCCTTTGTTTTCAAACTGTTTTAAATTTCCTTTGTTCTGGGAAAGCTACGAACAAAGGAGTGGCTAGTATGCATTCAAAACAAACAGTAAAGTATATATGTGAATCGTATCCCTCTGGTAATCATTATTATTACAAAAAAGAATTGATCACACATGACTCTTGGGATAATATCGATTCATTAAGTTGGTCAGCTGCACGACCGATTTCAAAGGGAACTTTTGCAAAGCGAGGCAAAGAAGGGTATAAAGTCGAATACGTTTCAGTTGATAAAGAGCCAGCAGAAGTGATTCCGTTTTTAAAAGTGACCAAAAAGTGAATACATAGAAGCCACTGAAAAAGTCCATCAAGGAAGCGGCAATGGCTCCGTACGTTGTGCGCCCGCTATGAGAAACCCACTCATAGCGGGCTTTAAAACAAGGCAACGGCTACGCACATTGTTTCGAGGACACTGAAAAAGGAAAAAATCGACCTTTTTCAGTGCCCTCAATACATATTATTTACTCAACTTTCGCACACTGAAATAGGCAGGTAGACCTTGATGTAGTTAGGTAAGCCTGCAATCCATTGTTGTAGTTGACATTGAATTAACTTTTGAATCTTTTTGTTACTTTCTTTTAGGACATCTTGAAGAAGCTCGATTAGCT
>NZ_JAXBLX010000066.1:0-22337 GCF_037027555.1 Halalkalibacter kiskunsagensis
AAATTCTTCACTATATTTAGCCATAAAAATACACCCCAGAAGTCAGATTGTAACTCTAACTTTTGGGGTGCAGATCATCTTTTCAGTGCCCTCTTGTACTTGTAGGAGAAACTTTTGTAAACTAAAGGGAAATGGAACATGGGGGGAGAACAATATGAAGAATAATGACTTCATTGATTTGTTGAAAAGTCATCGATCGATTCGAGCGTTTACGAATCAACAGGTAACCGATCAAGTCGTTGATGAGATTGTTGAGTCTGGAAGGTGGGCACCAACGTCTCATCATGTTCAAGCATATAGCATTCTTGTGATTAAAGATGAAGAAAGGAAAAAAGACCTTGCTACATTGGCAGGTAATCAAAGTTATGTTGCAACGTGCCCGGTTTTCTTTGTCATTTGTGCAGATTTTTACCGTTTGAAAATGGCTAGTGAGAAACACGGACAGTCGTTTGAAGTGGGAGAACAAGAGCAGGCTCTTGTTGGAGCGGTAGATGCTGCCCTTGTTGCTCAAAATATGTTACTAGCTGCTAGGTCATATGATCTGGGTGGAGTAATGATCGGTGGAATACGAAACGATCCTGAGGCAGTTTCTCAATTGCTTGGATTACCACCGTATACATTTCCTGTGATGGGTTTATGTATTGGCTATCCAGCTCAAAGTCCTAATCAAAAGCCACGACTGCCAAAACGAGCTGTCGTTTTCAAGGAGCAATACAATCAAATGGAGATTGATGAGGCGATTGGTGAATACGATCAAGTGATGAAAACGTATTATTATGAAAGAACAAAAGGGAAGAGATCGGATACTTGGTCAGAATTAATGGCTCAATTTCTCTCAACCCCAAAAAGACCGCAAGTTGGTGATTTTCTAAAGAAGCAAGGCTTCATAAGTAAAAAGTAAATAGATGTAGTAAGGTGTGGCGCCGCTTTTATAAGAACAAAGTGGCCTTTATATTAGAGAGGTGACAGACATGAAAACATTTCCACAATCAGATGCTTTGCAGCGTTTGCCAGAGCAATTTTTCTCAAAGCTTGTTAAAAAAGTCCAAAAAGTGAAAGAGCAACATGATGACGTAATAAATTTAGGGCAAGGAAATCCAGATCAACCAACGCCTCGTCCAATTGTTCAAACATTACAAGAGGCAGCAGATAACCCTCTTTATCATAAATATCCGCCGTTTGATGGCTATGCGTTCTTAAAAGAAGCAGTTTCTGATTATTATAAGCGAGAGTATGACGTTGAAATAGATCCAAAAACAGAAGTGGCTGTGCTTGCTGGAACGAAAACAGGCCTCGTTGAAATTAGTCAATGCCTATTAAACAAAGGAGACACCGTGCTAGTTCCAGATCCTGGTTATCCAGATTATTGGTCAGGGATCGCATTGGCTGGGGCAAACATGCATGAAATGCCTTTACGAGCAGAGTTAGGTTTTCATCCGAACTTCGCTGAGATTGGCGATGCTACTTGGGAAAAAGCAAAACTAATGTTTCTAAATTACCCAAATAATCCAACAGGAGCAGTCGCCACGCCTTCGTTATTTGAGGAGGCCATTCAATTAGGAACAAAACATAATGTATGTGTTGTTCATGATTTTGCTTATGGTGCAATTGGTTTTGATGGCAAGAAACCACTCAGTTTTTTGCAAATGCCAGGAGCAAAAGAGGTTGGAGTAGAAATGCTAACCTTATCGAAAACATATAATATGGCAGGATGGAGAGTTGGATTCGTTGTTGGGAACCGCAGTGTAATTGAAGCTGTTGAACTCATCCAAGATCATTATTATTGTAGCTTGTTTGGTGGGATTCAAGAAGCCGCTGCTTTTGCTCTCAATTCAGATCAATCTAGTGTAGTGCAGTTAGTTGATATGTATGAAAAGCGGAGAAAGGCACTAGTCGAGGCGGCATTACGAATTGGCTGGATGGTTGAAGCTCCTAAAGGGTCATTTTTTGCTTGGTTTCCAGTGCCAGTTGGGTATACTTCTGAATCCTTTGCTGATTTATTATTAGAACAAGCGAGGGTTGTAGTAGCACCTGGAGTTGGGTTTGGAACGCACGGAGAGGGATATGTTCGCATTGGTTTATTAAGTGATGAATCTTTATTACGTGAGGCAATGGAGCGTATTGGTGCTCTCCAAGTATTTTCGCGTTTAGTAAAATAATAATGGGCATAGGACAGCCGCAACCCCTCATAAGAACATAGTGAATCTTAATTATATTTAATTGTTGGGGACGGCTTGTGATAAAACGTTTTGATAAGCTATTAATTGACTTACCTAGGCCAGAGCCTGCAGACGCCAATGCTGCTGCAGGCTTTATTTAAGGTGTAATACAATTTTCACATCAATGGCAATGACAAACTTGCTTTTAGAGGCTACTGAAAAAGGTGAAAGCATTTTTCAGTAGCCTCTTTTGAGTCAGTTTCTCCTTTTCAGTTTTGAAGAAAGTTATAGAAGGTAAAAACTAATTTTTCATATAAACTAGCAAAAAATAGCCATACTTGCTAAAAGTTCATCGTTTTCATATTGAAACTTCCATAAGGGGGCAGTTTTTTAGTACAATTGAAAGGATGAGTGTGAATATTTTGAAATTAGAAGTTTGCTGACTTTCTTCACTAACAATTGAAAAGAGGATGAATGCGTATGAATATTTTTTGTATAGGCCGTAATTATGCTAAACATGCTAGAGAGTTAGGGAATGAAGTGCCTGATCAACCAATATTATTTTCGAAACCGAGTCATTCACTTGTAATAACGAAGGGAGAAGAGATTTTCTTACCTAAAAATCAAGGCGAGATTCACCATGAAATTGAGATAGTCTTAAAAATAGACAAGGATGTTAACGAAGGTGATCAAGTAAGAGATATCGTTAGTGAAATGGCATTAGGAATTGATTTGACGCTAAGAGATGTTCAAACAGAATTGAAGGAAAAGGGCCACCCTTGGTTAAGAGCAAAAGGATTTAAAAATTCTGCAATCATCACACCTTTTTGGCCATTCGAAGGAGAAGAAGCCTGTAAACAAACAGATTTTTCATTCGTCATTAACAATGAGATAATCCAAAAAGGGAATATTCAAGAGATGATGTTTAATTTTCAAGCTATCATTGATGAATGTGCAAAATGTTTTGGGTTAGCAAAAGGCGACCTAATTTATACAGGCACACCAGATGGAGTTGGGCCATTACAAAGTGGCGATCAATGTAAGCTTTACTGGGGGAAAGAGGAGAAAGGGGCATTTATAGTGAGATAAATAGCTACACTTGGATCGGTGTTTAACTTTACTAAAACCTCGTAATTTTAGTCAAAAGTATGAGAGGAGAAGCGAATGTGAGTCAAACGAAGATCTTTGCACATCGCGGTTTTTCAAGTCAGTTTCCTGAAAATACAATGATTGCTTTTCAGACTGCTCTTGAGGTAGGGGTTGATGGTATCGAGTTTGATGTTCAACTAAGTAAAGATCATGTCCCAGTTATTATTCATGATCATACTCTCGATCGAACGTCTACAGGTTCAGGTGTTGTCGGACATTATTCTTTACAAGAACTAAAACAATTTAGCGCTGGATCATGGTTTCACGAGCAATTTAAAGAAGAACAAATTCCCACACTTGAAGAAATTTTCTTATGGGCAACAAATAATGCATTACAATTAAATGTTGAATTAAAAGGATACGTATGGGAAAGACAAAAGTTGATTTCGATTGTGTTTCCATTAATTAAAAAGTATGGGCTCCAAAATCGGGTTATCGTTTCTTCATTTGATCATAAAGTAATCCACTTATGGAACAAGCAATTCCCAACGATAGAGACGGGAATTATCGTTAAGGCGGCTTTACATAACCCGAAATTATATGTTCAACAAATAGCTACATTAGGGTATCATTTCTATTATATGAGTTTGACCACGGAAGAGGCGGAACAGTTGATCAATAGCGGAATTCGTTTAAGGCCGTATACGGTAAATGATAAAAATTGGATTCGGACGTTTGTAAACTTAAAATGTGAGGCGATTATTACTGATTATCCAGATCTTGCTTTATCGTTACGATGAACAAACTAACATTATAATAGCGAGCGTTATCTAATATAAGAAAAAGGGGGCTACGCAATAAAAGCGTAAGTCCCCTAATTCATGTATATCAATAGTAAGTTTTCACATGCGATTCAATCTTTGTTGGACGAATATTCCAAATGTCTTGAGCGTATTGTTTGATGGTGCGATCACTTGAAAATGCACCAGAATGTCCAATGTTCACAATGCTTTTGCTTAACCAGTCACTTTGGTTTTGATACGTTTGGTCAACATGCTTTTGTGTGTCGATATAACTATCAAAATCTTTTAAGACAAAATACTCGTCATTGTTGTACAAGAGGGAGTAGAAAATATCTTTAAAATCCACATCGTCCCCAGAGAAATGTTGATTAACAAATAAGTCCATCACATTTCTTAATCTTCTATCATTATTGTAATAGTCGCGTGCGTTGTACTCACCACTTTGTTGATAGGCAAATACTTCTTCTGATGTAAGGCCGAACGTGAAAATATTGTCGTTTCCTACAAACTCACTAATTTCTACATTTGCACCGTCCTGTGTTCCGATGGTTAAAGCACCGTTCATCATTAGCTTCATATTTCCAGTGCCTGAAGCCTCTTTACTTGCTGTAGAAATCTGCTCGCTTACATCTGCTGCAGGAATGATTCTCTCAGCAAGGCTAACCTGATAATTTTCTAAAAAAATCACTTTAAGATTCTTGCTGACTTGAGGATGATTATTGATCTTTTCTGCAACGGCGTTAATCAATTTGATTACTTGTTTAGCGAACGTATATCCTGGAGCTGCCTTTGCTCCAAATATAAATGTCCGTGGTGTCATTTCGAGTGCTGGGTTCTCTTTATAACTATTGTATAGGTGGATAATATGAAATAGATTTAGAAGCTGTCGTTTATACCCATGAAGACGTTTAATATGAACGTCAACAATTGATTGATCATCAATGATTACATTATAGTGCTCTTTAATATAACTAGCTAATCTCTTTTTATTCTCATGTTTCACTTTTCTAATTGATTCTTGAAAACTAGAGTCAGTTGAGAATGGGATGATTTTTGTAAGTTGTTCTGGTTGGTGAATCCATTCCGTGCCTATTGCCTCTGATATTACATTTGCTAGGTTCGGATTGACATTTAATAGCCAACGCCTATGTGTAATCCCATTTGTCTTATTGTTAAACCGCTTAGGGAAAACAGTGTAAAATGGCTGCATGACTCTGTCTTTTAAGATTTCTGTATGTAACTTTGCAACACCATTTATACTAAAGCTACCTACCATGGCAAGGTGGGCCATGTGAATTTGTCCGTACGCTAGAATTGCCATCTCTGGTATTTTTTCACGTAGTTCTGGGTAATCGTACCAAAGCATCTTACAGAAGCGTTCATTGATTTCTTCAATAATTTGGTAAAGGCGTGGAAACAGGGTAGTAAACATATCCTCAGGCCATTTCTCTAAAGCTTCACTTAACGTAGTGTGGTTTGTATAAGCAACGGTCTCTTGCGTAATCGACCACGCTTCATTCCAGCCCAATTTTTCTTCATCAAGTAATAAACGCATCAATTCCGGCACAACAAGACTCGGATGTGTGTCATTTATTTGAATCACGACATGTTTAGATAATTGGTGCAACGGCTTATTTTGCTTTTTATATCGTCGTATAATACTTTGCAAGCCGGCAGAAACTAAGAAATATTGCTGCTTTAAACGTAAAACTTTTCCTTCGTAATAAGAGTCATCTGGATAAAGGAATTCTGAAATTTTTTCAATTGAACGTTTGTAATCAAGGTAGTGATAATAATCATGACCACGACTAGAATGGAAATGAAAATGGTTTGTAGTTGATTCAGCACTCCATAACCTGAGAGTATTAACAGTATTATTATTGTATCCAACGATAGGAACATCATATGGAATAGCGAGTACACGCTCATAATCATGGTGTTGAAACTGAAGCTGCCCATTGAGAACTGTTGTTTCTACCGTTCCACCAAATCTTACTTCTATTGCCTTATCGTCACGCTTTGTTTCCCACATATATTCATCTTCTAACCAATAATCAGGAAGTTCAACTTGATAGCCATTTACAACTTTTTGCTGAAACAAACCGTACTTATAACGAATGCCCATGCCGTAGCCTGGAAGTTCTAAAGAGGCAAGGGAGTCAAGAAAGCAAGCGGCAAGTCGACCAAGCCCGCCGTTCCCAAGCCCTGCATCATGCTCTTCTCTGAATACATCTTCAGGGTTAAAGCCGAGTGAAGTCAATGTTTCTTTGTAAATATCAAGTAAGCCCATATTTAGCAAATTCGTCTCAATCATCCGACCTAAAAGAAATTCCATCGAAAAATAGTAAACTTGTTTGCTTTCATTTTGATCATACGTTTGTTGGGTCATTTGCCAGTTCGGATGAATGGAGTCTTTCATAATAAGACAAGTGGATTGAAACACTTCTTTTGTTGTTGCCTCCTCAAGGCTTTTACCGAATGATGAGGTGAGTTTCTCTTTCAACAGTTGACTGAGAGTCTCGACAGTTATGGACATATAGTTCCTCCTCATGAATGTTCTTCGTTAACGTGTAATAAATCTCTTCATACTTCGTGGCAGAATGTTCCCAGTTTAATTTTGTTTTGTACACATTTTTAAGAATCCGATTCCAATGAGCAGGTTGATAGTAAAGATGGATGGCATAACGGATGATGTGTAAAAAATCATAGGCGTTATAATTCGTAAAAGAAAAGCCATTTCCTTCTCCAGTAAACTCATTATATGGATTTATCGTATCTTTTAAGCCGCCAGTTTCCCTAACAATGGGAATACTTTCATATCGCAGGGCAATTAATTGACTTAATCCACAAGGTTCAAACCTTGATGGCATAAGAAAGAAATCTGATGCTGCATAAAGTCGATGAGCAAGTCCTTCATGAAATACATTAATAAATCGACAAGAATTCGGATGATTGTTAGAAATCGTTTGAAAGGCTTCCTCAAAATGAGGATCGCCTGTTCCCATAATCACTACTTGAATAGATTCAGTTCTTAGTAATTCGTCAAGAATTTGAGTGAGAAGAGGAAGACCTTTATCTTCCACTAGTCGGCTGATAAGAGCAAACATGGGAATGTCTGTAGAGATAGCTAAGTCTAGTTCTTGCTGCATAATTCGTTTGTTCTCTTTTTTGCCAGCATAGTTACGAGAGTACGGAACAGAAACGTTTAAGTCTGATGATGGATTATATAATTCTTCATCAATTCCGTTTACAATTCCAGAAACACTAGTTTGACGTTCAAGCAAGAATTTCTCTAGGCCTTCACCAAAATAAGGATTTAATATTTCATGTGCGTATGTCGGACTAACGGTTGTAACCCAGTCTGCATGAACCAGAGCACCCTTCATGAAGTTTATCGCACCGTTTAATTCTAACCCCCCAATGTGAACAGCATCCAAATGGAGTAGTTCATGAAAAATAGTTGAAGGGAAGATACCTTGGTATTTTAAGTTATGAATCGTAAAGACTGTTTTCACTGGCTCCTTGTAAACGCCAGCTTTTATATAAGCTGGGATAAGACCAGTTTGCCAATCATGACAATGAATGATATCAGGAACTAGGTTTAGATGTTCAAGAGCTTGGAAAAACGCATGAGTAAAGAAAGTGTAGCGCTCAGCGTCGTCCACCTCACCATATAACTGAGCACGATTGAAATAGTACTCATTATCTAAGAAGTAAAACTTTACACTTTCAGTTTCATAAGAGAATAGCCCACAATATTGTTTCCTCCATTTAACCCATACATCAAAAGTGCCTTCTAATTGTAGTTGTGATGAAATATCACTTGGAAGAAAACGGTGCTTAGGAAGAATAACTGTTAAAGTATGGTCTTTCTTTGAAAGAGCTTTTGGGAGAGCTGCTACCACATCTGCTAGACCTCCCGTTTTGAAATAAGGCGCACATTCTGAAGCTGCCATGACGATATTCATAAACCGAACTCCTTTCAACAATAGTAAGTAAAATGAGGGTTCTTTACAGTATTTTACGTTTAGCTACGATGTATGGGTTTTCAGGTGCTCCAATAAATGTTCGATTTGGAGACAGAACGATATCTTTATCTAATACGACATTGTCTAAGAGAGTTCCTTCTTTTATTTCACAACGTTGCATTACGATAGAGTTTCGAATGACAGCACCTTTATGTACATGAACGCCTCGAAACAAAATACTATTTTCAACTGTCCCTTCAATGACACACCCATTGGCAAGCAAGGAATTATTTGTTATGGCACTCTTTGTATATTTTGTTGGAGGCTCATCCTTGGGTTTTGTATAGATAGGTTTTCTGTTTAAAAACAGTTGTGTATAAACATCAATATCAAGTAAAGACATACTATGCTTATAATAGCTCTCTATTGAATTAATGACAGAAAGGTAGCCTCTATACTCATAAGGACGAACAGTAAGCCTATTCAAATTTGCAATAATCCCATCTAATAATAAGTTCTCTTTTTGTCTAGCAATACAATAGTCAATAAGTTCTATTAATAAAGACTTTTTTAAGATGTACATACCCATAAATAGATTGTGATTGTTTGCATCAGTCGTAATATTGCTTACGTTGCCATTTACATCTAATTCCAGCTTCTTTTCGATGGCATGTTCATCTTCTAGAGTTTTAACTGATTTATAAATAGCGGTAACATCTGCTCCATATGCAAGGTGTTCTTGGAATACTTTCTGGTAATCAATATTACAAATATGATGGCTACCTGTTATAAGTACATAATCAGCTAAACCCCGATCGAAGAAATCACGATTGTTGTGAAAATGCTGAAGGTCTCCTTTTGATAAATCAGTAGGGTCGTTCCAATCTGGAGGAAGGATAAAAAGCCCACCTCTTTTTCGATTTAAATCCCAAGGCTTGCCAGTTCCGAGATGATCCATAAGAGAGCGATACTTTCGTCTAGTAAAAACAGCGATATCAAAAACTGTTGAATTAACCATATTCGATAAAACAAAATCGATAAGGCGGTAACGGCTACCAAATGGAACAGCAGCACCGCACCGAAAATAAGTAAGCTCTTTTAGTAAATCTTGTTCACTATCTAAGTGAATAACACCCATAAGTTTTTCCATTCATTTCTTCCTTTCCTTGTAGGGTTTATCTAGTAATAGTAGCTCGACTTTTAATTAGAGTATCTTTATCGATAACAAGAATATCATCTTCTGGTGACTCGATCTCTGTATAATCTGGTATGGTTATACCCTCTGTAACTATGACTCGCTTAAGCTTTACATGTTGCCCGATTTTAACATTGGGCATAATAACTGACTCTTCGATTTTGCTATTAATTCCTACCCCAACTTGATGAAACAGAATGGATTTATTAACCTTTCCATAAATAAGACACCCTTCATTTATTAGAGAATCAGTAACTTGTGCATTAGGTGAAATATACTGAGGCGATTGGCAAGCGTGAACTGAGTATATCCTCCAATTGTATTCATGAAGTTTTAGAGAAGGTTGTTTTGCTAATAGATCCATATTCGCTTCCCAAAAACTTTGAACTGTTCCAACGTCTTTCCAATATCCTGAAAAGGGATAAGCAAATAATTTCAGATTATCACTAAGCATCGTTGGAATAATGTCTTTTCCAAAATCATGACTTGATGTAAGTGATTTGGCATCTTCAGATAAATATGTCTTTAAGACCGACCAATTGAATATATAAATGCCCATGGAGGCAAGGTTGCTTTTTGGATGGGTAGGCTTTTCTTCAAACTCGGTAATATCACCATTTTCAGTCGCATTCATAATACCAAAGCGGCTTGTTTCCTCCCAAGGAACTTCGATAACGGAAATCGTTGCATCACCACCACGTTCAATGTGGTAGTCAAGCATAAGGCTATAATCCATTTTGTAAATGTGGTCGCCTGATAAAATTAGTACATATTCAGGATCATATTGTTCGATAAAATCACAGTTCTGGTAGATGGCGTCGGCCGTGCCTAAATACCAGGAGCCACCCTTTTTTTCTACAAAAGGTGGGAGACAAGTTAACCCTCCGTTATGGCGGTCTAAATCCCAAGGGGTTCCAATTCCTAAGTGAGAATTAAGAGCTAGAGGTTCATACTGAGTAAGTACGCCTACGGTATCAATTCCAGAATTGATACAATTGCTTAAAGGGAAATCAATTATTCTATATTTTCCACCGAAATATACAGCAGGCTTGGCTAACTTTTTCGTAAGGTTTCCTAATCGCTTTCCTTCTCCGCCTGCTAGGAGCATTGCAACGCAATCTTTACCACTATTCATAATTACCGCCCCAGTCTCATTTTGTTTTGGTATATGAAGGGCCACCATTTAGATGAACTGCTTTATGAATCTTGGGGGTTCCCTCCTTAAAGTGGCATGACCACTGTAGTTATCTCTATGTTTATGCAAGAGGAAGCCCTTAACATTCCAATCAAATAAAAATAAATTCGCTTGTTTTCGTACTATAAATAAAAGCTTGTATCGATATGGGTAAAAGGATATAGAATTGAAAAGGAATAGAATAAATAAGTATCGAATGCGGGTTGATTGATTTAATCTGAATATGACATTGAGCTTGCAATTTGTTTAGAATGGAATAGTAGTGAGAATTTCATTGGTAGAAACAAGCATTTTCTTACAATAGGAAACGATAAAGATCAAGGCAATATATGCTATACGGTTACTCTGAAAACTGTGATTCAGAGTGATCGTTTTTTTGTTTTTATGTAAAAAGGATAGTCATTATGTTTTTTTAGAGTGAAATGCAAAAGAGTGTTCATCCTATTAAAAAAAGGGTAAACTTCATGAATGTAAGGTAAAGGAGATGAAGATATGTCTAAGAAGATTGATGTTTCAAAGTTTGAGAAAAAAATGATTATTCGCAACATTAAAGCTGCGGATTTTGATGCAATTATAGAAATGCAAAAATTATGTTTTCCTAATATGGAGCAATGGAAACGTGACCATTTACAGAGTCATATTGATATTTTTCCTGAGGGACAGTTTTGTGTAGAATATGATGGAGAAATTATTGGATCTTGTTCTAGTTTAATCATTAATTTTGATGAATATGATGACCAACATACATGGGATGAAATTACAGATAATGGATATATTACAAACCATGATTATGAAGGATACAATCTTTATGGGATTGAAGTGATGGTCCATCCTGATTACAGACGTATGAAAATAGGACACAGATTGTATGAAGCTAGAAAGGATTTAGCACGTGAATTAAACTTGAAAAGTATAATTATCGGCGGGCGAATTCCAAATTACTTTAAGCATGCGAAAGAAATGACGCCAAGACGTTATGTTGAACAAGTAACGATGCATAATATTTACGACCCGGTTCTAACGTTCCAAGTGATGAATGGATTCACTTTAAAACGGATAAATCCGAATTATTTAGAAGATGACAGAGCATCACTGCGGTATGCTACTTTAATGGAATGGAATAACATTGATTATCGACCTACTGTGCCGAAAAGGCAATTTAAAACATCGTTTCCTGTCCGAATTACAACCATTCAGTATGCAATGAAAAAAATATCTTCTTTTGAAGACTTTGCTATCCAGTGTGAATATTACACGGATGTAGCCGCTAGTTATCATTCAGATTTTGCAGTGTTTCCTGAGATTTTCACGTTGCAATTGTTATCATTCCTGCCAGAAAAAAGTCCGAGTCTTGCTATTAGGCGGTTAACGGAATTTACCGAAGACTACATCGAATTATTCACGAACCTTGCTGTGAAATACAACGTTAATATCATTGGTGGATCGCACTTTGTAGAAGAAGAGGGGGAAATATTTAACATCGCCTATTTATTTAGAAGAGACGGTACGATTGAGAAACAATACAAGCTGCATATCACTCCAAATGAAAGAAAGTTCTGGGGGATATCAGGTGGTGACAATGTAAATGTCTTTGATACAGATTGTGGAAAGATTGCGATCCAAATTTGTTATGATATTGAGTTCCCAGAACTCGCACGGATCGCGGTAGATCAAGGTGCAAATATTATTTTTACACCGTTTTGCACAGATGATCGCCAAGGATACTTACGTGTGAGATATTGTTCACAAGCTCGTGCGATAGAAAATCAAGTTTATACAGTGTTATCTGGGACAGTTGGAAACCTTACAGATGTTGAAAATATGGACATTCAATATGCACAGTCCGGTATCTTTAGTCCTTCTGATTTCACATTTGCTCGTGACGGTGTAGTTGGCGAATGTCAAGCGAATATTGAAACAGTCGTTGTCGGAGATGTAGATTTAGAAATTTTAAGACGAAATCGACGAGCTGGAAGTGTAAATCAATTACGTGACAGAAGACATGATATTTATACGATTAATTATAAGCAAAAGTAATTAGAAATGTTTACCCTCTCTCTAGAATGGAAAGGCTGATTTGTGACAGGTTAGGAGGTCACGTGATGAGGCTAGAAAGAGAACAACCGTTCAATCGGATGATGTTACTCGTTAGTTTAATGGGGGTTGTTGTCATGTCATCTTATTTGCTCACAACTTTTGCTAACACAGAGACCCTCAAAACAGAGTGGAGACTTTCATTTGCTGGTGCTGATGAATTCTTTCAAACAGGACAAGCGATTGATTTTCATTTGTTTCTAGAGGACGAAGTAGGCAATCCTGTGGAAAATGTTGATATGTCTGTTGTATTTGATCGTCCAGATACCGTTCATCAAATAGAGAAAACGTTTGGTTATTTAGAAAATGGTCTCTACGAAACAGAAGTTGTCTTCTCGGTACCTGGGACTTGGATTGCTATGGTTGAAGCAAAGAAAGACGGGAACTATTATCGAAATCAAATCTTATTCCAAGTAGATGGCTCAATTATTTCGGAAGCCAACCGTGATCCAAAGGATAGCTTTCACTTGAATCAGCCTTTACCAGAAGATTTACAAATTGAATTAAATAATATACCAGTTTTTCGTAGGTGAATTGTTCAAAGAGGAGATGCTATATACTCCTCTTTTTTTTGTGTGAACGAAAATTTCTTTATTTATTCCAATATTAAAGAGGATTTAAGAGTTAAAGAATAGAAATGTAATGCTATAAATAAATTACATCATATGAATTGATGCATAATCTTAAGGAGGAAACAGAATGAGTTGGAAAGTGCAATACAACAAATGGACAAGTTTCTCAGCGTTAGAATCAGAGTGGAAACAAGCTTTAGATGAAAAACAAGCAAATGAAGGGGAACTTGAAGATTGCTTTTATAAAAATTTAGAATTTGGAACGGGTGGAATGAGAGGAGAAATAGGTCCTGGTCCAAATAGAATGAATACATATACGATTCGCCGAGCTGCTGAAGGTCTTGCTCGTTTTATTGAGAAACAAGGTAGTGAAGCAAAAGAACGTGGAGTAGCGATAGCATTTGATTCAAGACACAAATCAAGACAATTTGCGTTGGAGTCGGCATTGACATTAGGAAATCATGGAATCCGTTCTTACTTGTTTCATGATCTACGCCCGACACCAGAACTCTCATTTGCTGTTCGTCACTTGAACGCTATTGGTGGAATTGTAATTACCGCAAGTCATAACCCACCAGAATATAATGGATTTAAAGTATATGGAGAAGATGGCGGGCAACTTCCACCAGGACCAGCGGATGAACTTGTAAGCTACGTAAATGAAATAGAAGATGAGTTGAATATTGGCGTTGCAGATGAATTAGAGTTAAAAGGTAGTCGTCTTCTGCAAGTTGTTTCTGATGAGATTGATGAAGCGTATAATAGCGAGTTACAATCTATTTTAGTGAAGAAAGAGATCATTGAACAGTATGGTGATCAAGTAAAAGTTGTCTTCACACCATTACACGGTGCTGCTAATATTCCTGTGCGTCGAGTACTTGAGAGTAGTGGTTTTTCTCAAGTGACGGTTGTCCCTGAACAGGAGTTGCCAGATCCAAACTTTTCAACAGTGAAGTCTCCAAATCCAGAGGAACATGCTGCTTTTGAATTAGCGATAAAATTAGGAAAAGAGCTTGAAGCAGATGTACTTTTAGCAACGGATCCAGATGGTGACCGAGTTGGGGTAGCGGTGAAAAACCCTGATGGAGAATATGTTGTGTTAACAGGGAATCAAACAGGAGCATTAATGTTGGATTATATTCTTTCGCAAAAGAAAGAGCAGCAAACCTTACCCAAAAATGGAGTTGTACTAAAGACAATTGTTACATCTGAGATTGGAAGAGCAGTAGCAGATCAGTACAACCTGAAGACGATCGATACACTTACTGGATTTAAATTTATTGGGGAAAAAATAAAAGAATATGAGCAAACTGGTGAGCATAGCTTTTTATTTGGTTATGAAGAGAGCTATGGATATTTAATTGGAGATTTTGTACGAGATAAAGATGCGGTTCAAGCTTGTTTGCTTGCTGCTGAGCTTGCTGCTTATTACAAGTCTCGTGATATGAATTTATATGATGGTCTTATTGAGCTCTTTGATAAGTATGGATACTATCAAGAAGGGTTAGAGTCATTAACCTTAAAAGGAAAAGCTGGAATTGAGCAGATTAATCAAATATTAGCTTCCTTCCGAGCAACGCCTCCAACAGAACTAGAAGGCAACAAAGTAATATTGGTTGAAGATTATAAGTCGAGTAAAGCAACCAATGTATTAAGCGGTGAAGAAGAAGTCATTCAATTACCGACATCCAATGTTTTGAAATATAAATTAGAGGATGGTTCTTGGTTCTGTATCCGTCCTTCAGGTACTGAACCGAAAATCAAATTTTATTTTGGTGTAAATAAAGAAACGTTAGCAGATAGCAAGAGAGCTCTTGAACAACTAAAACAAGCTGTTATGAGCCTGGTTCATAACTTAATTTAATAAGATAGGTTATTCCCTATTTGAACAGTTCAAAAAAGAAAAAAAGCTGCCAGCATTGGTAGCTTTTTTCTTTTATTTAGAAGAATCAATTATAGTTGTACTCATGATTTACTAATCTTCAACATAAATTGTAAGAAAGCAAGTTGAAGGAGGGGTTCGAATGTCATCGGAAACTTGGAAGAAGCTTGAACACTCAATTGCTGAAATTACAGAAATTGCCGAAGGGTTTGGGCTTGATTACTATGAGATGCGTTATGAGATATGTCCAGCAGAAATTATTTATACATTTGGTGCGTACGGAATGCCAACAAGGTATAGTCATTGGTCATTTGGCAAGCAATTTCATAAAATGAAACTGCAGTACGATTTCGGGTTGAGCAAAATCTATGAACTTGTTATTAACTCAGATCCGTGTTATGCCTTCTTACTCGACAGCAATTCTCTTATACAAAACAAGCTCATTGTTGCTCATGTTCTTGCACATTGTGACTTCTTTAAAAATAATGTTCGCTTCTCTAATACAAGGAGGGATATGGTTGAGAGCATGAGTGCAACAGCTGAACGAATTGCTCATTATGAGCATCTCCATGGGAAAGAAGAAGTAGAAAACTTTTTGGACGCAGTACTTGCCATTCAAGAACATATCGATCCAAGTATCGTCAGACCAAAACTTGATTGGAGTATGGAAGATGATGTAGAAGAGCACCAACCCAAAAGAAAATCTGAATATGATGATTTATGGAATATAGATGCGAAAAAGGCTCCAGAAAAGCCTAAAACAAGAAAAAAACATTTTCCTCCGAACCCAGAAAAAGATATTTTATTGTTTATTGAAGAATATAGTCGTGAATTAGAACCGTGGCAACGCGATGTTTTAACGATGATGCGCGAGGAAATGCAGTATTTTTGGCCACAACTTGAAACAAAAATCATGAATGAAGGTTGGGCATCGTATTGGCATCAAAGAATTTTACGTGAAATGGATTTAACGAGTGAGGAAACAATTGAATTTGCAAAGTTAAATGCAGGTGTTGTGCAACCGTCCAAAACATCGATTAATCCCTATTATTTAGGATTGAAAATTTTTGAGGATATTGAAGAAAGATATGATAATCCAACATTAGAAATGCAGGAACGTCAAGGTGTTAAGCCTGGTAGTGGAAGAGAGAAAATGTTTGAGGTTCGGGAAATTGAATCAGATATTTCATTTATCCGAAATTATTTAACAAAAGATTTAGTGATGCGCGAAGACATGTATTTATTTCAAAAGCAGGGAGCGGATTACAAGATAGTTGATAAAGCATGGGAAAACGTTAGAGACCAATTAGCTTCGTCACGTGTAAATGGAGGGTTTCCATACTTAGTTATTACAGACGGAGACTACCTCAAAAATGGTGAGCTATATATTAAGCATAATTTTGAAGGAACAGAGTTAGACGTTGGTTATTTAGAAAAAGTATTACCGTATATGTATCAACTATGGGGACGTCCTGTTCATATTGAATCGGTCATTAATGAAAAAAGCATAGCATTTGTCTACGACGGAAAAAAAGTCCACAGAAAATATTTATAGAGTATCTTCAAAAAGGTGGTTTTTCCTTTTTGAAGATACTCGAAGCAATGAGCGAAACCGCTGCAAGGTTTTAAGCCTAATCGGAGTGGGTTTCTCCGAATAGGCGCGCAGCGAGAGAAGCCATTGCCTCACAATTCAAAAAGGTGGTTTTTCCTTTTTGAAGATACTCGAAGCAATGAGCGACTAATGTTCATTATGAGTTTTGGTCTTACAATTTTGTTGGTAAGCTCTTTTACTCAAAGAGCTTACCTGTTTTATTTCATATATACATATTCAAAAAATTTATAAGTAACAGAAAATTTTAAATATATTATTGACTTATTTTCATATATGAGTAGTATTAAGAATGTTCATTATTTGTTCGATGCACTAAAATTTCGAGAGTTGAAATGAAAAGAACTAAGGCGGTGATTTTTTGGAGACTTTTAAACGATTAAAACAATTTTATTGGCCTTTCAAATCTTATTTTATTTGGTCGCTTCTCGCATTGTTTATTGTAACAGGTATGACAGTCATTTATCCAATGATATTGCAATTTACAATTGACTATGCAATTCGAGAAGAAAATTATGGGGTCATTCCTTATCTAGCTTTAGCTATTGTTGTAGTGATGGCTTTAAAAGGAGTAGCAGTTTATATTCATCAATATTTTGGAGATTTATTTGGGATTATAACGGTACATCGTTTACGTAATACGTTATACAGGAAATTGCAGTATTTGCCTTTTCGCTATTATGATAATGCAAAAACGGGTGATTTAATGTCTCGTTTAACGGCTGATGTTGAGGCATTTCGTTTCTTTCTTTCATTTGGTTGTGCTCAAGTCGTAAACTTCGTATTGCTTGTTGGTTTTAGTATGACGGTAATGTTTTATTATTCGGTTCCGCTTACTCTTGTCACAATGGCGATGCTTCCTTTTTTAGCTATCGTCGTTTCGAAGTTTGATAAGCGTATACACCCTGGATTTCGAGGGATTCGTAAATCGTTAGCGCGCTTAAATACAAAAGTTCAAGAAAACGTTAGTGGAATGCATACAGTTAAGGCACTTTCTCAAGAAGACCAAGAGATTGTTCGGTTTGAAGATTCAAATGAAGATTACAGGCAAAAGCATCTAGATATTTCGAAAATTTGGGGCAAATATTTTCCGTTGATGGAGTTTATCGGTAATATTTGTGCAGTTTTTCTATTGGCTTTTGGTGGATATTTAACCATTCAAGGTAGTTTGCAACCTGGTGAACTGGTCGCTTTCTTTAGTTTAATTTGGTATATTCTTGGTCCTATTATGAACTTAGGATTTATCATAAATATGTTTTCACAGTCTAAGGCTTCTGGAGAGCGCTTACTTGAGATTCTTGATGAAGAAGAGAGAAGAGATGATGCAGTACCAAGAGTTCACAAGAACGAAGAATTTGTAGGTGAAGTTATTTTTAGAGATGTTTCATTAACATACGGAGAAAAAATAGAGTCAGCACTTAAAGGAATTACATTTGAAGCAACAAGAGGGAAAACGATTGGGCTCGTAGGTGCAACAGGATCAGGTAAATCTAGTATTATTCAATTGATTACAAGGTTTTATGAACGGTCTTCAGGTGACATTCTAATAGATGGGAAATCCATCGATCAGTTTTCTATTAAAGAGTTACGTGAACAAATTGGTGTTGTCTTACAAGAAACGTTTTTATTCTCTTCTACAATTCGAGATAATTTAGCGTACGGGAGACCGGATGTTTCAATGGAAGAAATTATTGAAGCTGCTAAACGTGCAGATGCTCACGAATTCATATCAACGTTGCCAGAGGGATATGAAACTGTACTTGGAGAACGTGGATTGGGATTATCAGGTGGGCAGAAGCAACGGATTGCCATTGCAAGGGCGATTATTATGGATCCTAAGATTTTAATTCTTGACGATGCGACTAGTGCTGTTGATATGCAGACAGAGGTGAAAATCCAAAAGGCGTTTCGTGAAGTAATGAAAGGACGGACAACATTTGTTATTGCTCATCGTATTTCCTCTGTTAAACACGCTGATGAGATCATTGTCTTAGAAGATGGGGAAATATGTGAAAGAGGAACTCATCAAGAGTTGCTTCATTCTAATGGACTGTATCGAAAGATTTATAATATCCAAAATCAAGACCAGGAATATGTCTTGCAACGGGCATAGAAGGGAGAAAAATTTATGGAACAAACGACGAAACGCTCAAGATTTCATTATACAACAGAGCAAATAATTGAGAAGCCCTTCAACTGGAAGCAAATGGTCCGTCTATTTAGTTATATGAAGCCGTATGCTAGGACACTTTTGCCCAAAACAATTATCGCAATGTTAATTGTTACTGCGGTTCGTATTACCGTACCAATATTTATTGGCGTATTAGCAATTGATTACGCTATTGTTCCTGGAGATTTAAATCTTCTCTATATGTTTGCGGCGATGGTTCTAGCCATGTATCTGCTTTCGTGGATTGCAAACGTGTTTCGAATTAGGTGGATGAATGAAATCGGTCAGCATATGATATTTGATATTCGAACAGCGCTATTTAATCATATTCAACGACTATCTCACCGGTTCTTCGATCAACGATCAGGGGGATCCATACTTGTTCGTGTAATCAATGATGTAAACTCCATGCAGGATTTGTTTACAAATGGGGTTGTTAACTTATTAATGGATATTGTAATGCTCCTTGGGATTGTTGTTATTTTGTTTACCCTTAGTCCTGAGTTAGCCATACTCGTACTCTTTGTCTTGCCAATTATGTTTTTTATATCAACGAAACTTAGAAGAAAAATTCGCAGATCTTGGCAAAGCGTTCGCATAAGACAGTCAAAAATGAATTCACATCTCAATGAAAGTATTCAAGGAATCCGCGTGACACAGGCGTATGCCCAGGAAGAAGAGAATAGGAAATTCTTTCATGATGTGAACACAGACAACTATGAAAGTTGGAAACATGCGACACGTATGAATGCTATTTTTCGTCCTTTTGTTGAAATGGCAAGTGCGATTGGGGCTGTTGTGCTCATATGGTATGGCGCGAATTTAATTGAATCTCAAGCCATATCAATTGGGATCTTTGTTTCATTTGCTTTTTATTTAGGGATGTTCTGGGAACCAATTTCTCGTCTAGGTCAGGTGTATAATCAATTGCTTGTCGGAATGGCTTCATCTGAGCGAATCTTTGAATTTCTTGATGAAAAACCTTCTGTTCCAGAAAAGGCAGATGCTAAACCATTAGGTGAAGTAAAAGGTGAGATGCGGTTTGAAGGCGTAGAATTTGCATATGATGAATCGAGAAAAGCATTACAAGATATTAATCTAACATTTGAAGGTGGAGAGACAATTGCCCTTGTTGGGCACACTGGATCTGGTAAGTCGACGATTGTAAACTTAATGAGTCGTTTTTATGATCCAACAAAGGGTCGGGTGCTACTTGATGGTCGTGACCTCAGAGATTTACGCCTAAATGAGTTACGATCAAATGTTAGTTACGTTTTACAAGATACGTTTATATTTGCAGGCACAATCATGGATAATATTCGCTTTGGGAGACCTGATGCTACAGACGAGGAAGTAATGGATGCTGCAAGAGCAATAGGTGCCCATGAATTTATCGAGAAACTTGAAAAAGGTTATGATACTGAGGTCGAAGAAAAAGGGAATGTTCTGTCAGTTGGAGAAAGACAATTGTTGTCCTTTGCACGCGCTTTGCTTGCTAACCCGCGTATATTGATTTTAGATGAAGCTACAGCGAGTATCGATACGGAAACGGAATTAAAGATTCAACAAGGGCTGAAGAAATTATTAGCGGGTCGTACGGCTGTAATGATCGCCCACAGATTGTCTACCATACGTGATGCTGATAAAATCATTGTTCTTGAGCACGGTCATGTACTTGAAGAAGGTACACACGATCAATTAATGACTGCAGAAGGAGCATATTACGAACTTGTTAAATCACAATATGCAGCTATAATGGAGAATGAATAAAGGTAAGGTGTCTCAAAGTCAGTTATGACCTTGAGACACTCTTCTATTTTCAATCATATAAGGCTAATTAAATAAAGAAAATATCTTAGAAAATAAAGGTTTTATGATAAAATAACAATATTCTACATTTTTTCTTCTATCTAATTGTTAAATGGATTTCAATAAGTGTTAGTGCGGTTGCGCAGGAAACAATGAAACTATGGAGGAGGTATCATCTTCTGCAACAGAAATGGCTGAAGAATTGCAGGAAGTTATTTGGAAATTAAAAGTATAAAGTTTGAAGAAGAATAGTTCTAGACGTATTGGAAAAAGTAAGGACAAAATGGATTTGGGATTTTTCTGAATAAAATAGTTTGTCTTATTGACTTTTCAGTAAATCAGAGTAGTATAAATATAATATTCTAAATTTTATTACAAATAGAGGTGCGAGTCATGAAATATGCATTTGCAGATAGGGTTCGATATTTACAATCTTCTGCAGTTAGAGACATTTTAAAAATTGTAGGTCAGGGAAATGTTATATCATTTGCTGGAGGTTTACCAGATGATGATTTGTTTCCAATCGAAGGACTAGAGGATGCATTTTCACGTGTTTTTGCAACAGGGAAGAAGTCCTTGCAGTATATGGAAACTGAAGGTTATCGTCCTTTAAGAGAAGTAATTATAGAGAGAATGAGTAAAAAAGGCATTAACAAGTTTACTGCTGATGATGTACTTGTTACGACAGGATCACAACAGGCAATCGACTTGTTCTCACGTATTATGCTAAGTCCAGGTGATGTTGTATTAACTGAAGATCCAACCTATTTAGCCGCATTACAAGTCTTTAAATCTTATGAAGCACAAGTTGTAGCTGTCGATTCAGATGCTGATGGAATGCTTCCAGATGATCTTGAACAGAAGATCAAGCAATATAATCCTAAATGTGTATATGTAGTTCCGACGTTCTCTAACCCTGCCGGACGCGTATGGTCACTTGAAAGACGAAAAAAATTAATTGAACTTGTTCATAAGTACCGAGTAGTTGTCTTTGAAGATGACCCATATGGAGAACTTCAATTTGCTGATAATGAAACGTATAAACCATTATCATCTCTAGATGATGGAACTCACGTTATGTATACAAGTACTTTTTCTAAAACAGCAGTACCAGCTCTTCGTACAGGTTGGATTGTTGGACCATACCAAATTATTAGAATGATGGCACAAGCGAAGCAAGCAAATGACCTTCACTCTAATTCATTGTCTCAGCAAGCCCTCTATCAGCTTTGTACGCACTATGACCTAGATGCTCATATTAGACACTTAATTCAAGTTTATAAAGGTCGGATGGAAATCATGGTTAAGAGTATTGAGCAAGCAGAGCTGCCAAATGTGCACTTTGTTAAGCCAAAAGGAGGAATGTTTCTCTGGGTGGAAGTTGATGAGGCGATTAACACAACAAATCTGCTTAATGATGCTGTATCAAACGGTGTAGCGTACGTTCCGGGTGAACCGTTCTTTGCTGGTAGACCAAAACAAAATACAATGAGGTTAAATTTCACTCACGCAACACCTGATAAAATCGAACAAGGGATGAATTTGCTTGTACAAGTGTTATCAAAAGAAATGGAAAAGCGATTAGTTGAGATTGGTAAGTAACGAGTAATAAACTCCGTGTCTATTTACTAAGATGATTTGCATATAAAGGAAAGTCAGTCCTCTTTCGGGATTGGCTTTTGGTTTTAGTTATAAAAAAGAAAGAGACTGTCTTTTTAATATGGTACCTGTAGTTAGGACACTTGAAAAAGAGTGTTTTATCTACAGGTATTTTTTTATATACTTGAATTTC
>NZ_JAXBLX010000067.1:0-22158 GCF_037027555.1 Halalkalibacter kiskunsagensis
GATGGGAACTCTACGTTGGTGGTAACGGTGGGGTTGACCTACGTGGGGGAGACTTATTCTGTAAAGTGAAAACAAAAAAAGAAATCATCGATACAATCAGTGCGTTCATGCAATATTACAGAGAAAATGCTAGATACTTAGAGCGTACGTCACACTTTGTTGAGCGTGTTGGGTTAGATCATATGAAACAAGTCGTTTTAGAAGATGAAGATGGCCGCAAAGCCCTCATAGAAAGAATGGACGTTGCGCTATCTACTGGTAAGGATCCTTGGAAAGAAATCGTTGAAAACGAAGATTTGCAACAAGAATTCAAGAAGAAAAAAGTAGAAGTGCTTTCATAATAGGAGGGGGAGTAGTGTATGAGTAAAGTAGATTCAATGCAAAAAGTAGAAGTAGCGAAACTGTCAGATTTATCAGTAGGAGTCGGACAAAGAGTGAACGTAGCAGGGGAAGAAATTGCTTTGTTTAAGCTAAAAGATGGGACGGTAAGAGCGATTCAAAACAGCTGTCCACATAAACAAGGTCCTTTATCAGAAGGGATTGTCAGTGGCGAGCATGTCTTTTGCCCCCTTCATGATTGGAAAATTAATATGAAGGATGGAAAAGTGCAAGCACCAGATGTCGGATGTGTGAAGAAGTATAATGTGGAAGTTGAGGAAGAGATTATCTTTATATATGTAGAGTAGCTTTAGAAGCATTCGCTTGATTAATAAGCGAATGCTTTTTCACATTAAAGAGTTCCTACTTTCGTAACAATCGCAATACGAGATTTTAAATTGATATTTGTACGTACCCGGCATTCTTCTATATAATAGAAGAAAATAGGTGATGAAAGAAGTGATATGATGAAACAGGGCTTAAATGGTAAGAGAATTGTTCTTGCGGCATCAAGAAAAACCGATGAAATGAGCAAGTTAGTCGAAAAACAAAATGGAGTTCCTGTCGTTCGTTCCTTGCAAGGAACTGTCTTTTTAGCAGATGAGCAAGTAAAGGCTGATCTAAAAAGAATAGTAAGCGGAAAGTATGATTGGGTCATTTTAACGACTGGTATCGGTACAAATGCCTTGTTGGAATTAGCAAAAGAGTTACAAATTCAAGATCAATTTCTAAATATTATCAAGGAGTCAAAGGTGGCCGCGCGAGGTTACAAAACTTTTGCTGCACTAAAGAAACTAGGAATTAATCCAGATGTAAAAGACGATGATGGAACGATCAAAGGGTTGATAAAGTCTTTAGAAGGAAATGATTTTACAAATAAACGTGTGATTGTCCAGCTTCATGGTGAAAATGCACCTGCACTCATTACTTATTTAGAAGAAGCAGGAGCAGAGGTAGTCAAGCTATTGCCATATCAACATATTGACCCTGATCTTGAAACAGTGGAACTTTTTTGCCAAGAACTATTTCGAGCAGAAATGGATGCGGTATGTTTTACAGCAGCTATCCAAGTCAGGTCGTTATTTAAATATGCGAAAGAAAAGGGGTATGAGCGCAAAATAATTGATGCCCTCAAAACAAATGTACTTGCAGTGGCAGTTGGAAAAGTAACTGCAGAAGCATTAAATGATGAAGGGGTCGAACGAGTGTTAGCTCCTGAACTTGAAAGAATGGGTGCGATGATCGTGGAAATGACAAAGTATTTTGAAGAAGAAGCAATGAAGTAGATGAGCAAAAGAGGATCATTCCTCTTTTGTTTTTTTTTACAATTGAAAGTTTGGTGAGAGATCTGATTTTTAAGCTGATGATGTAGATTAGAAAGGAAGATTGCAAGTAAAATCGAATAAATCTTTAAAAAACGGAACTGTTGATATATTAGAATAACAAAATGAATCCCTAACAAATTTAAAACTTCCTAACTATGATGTAATTTGGAAATATTTATATGTTAAGTTTTCTGACGATAATATTTACAGTATAAAAAGTTGTAGTGTATAGTGGGAAAATAATTTAGAAAATTCAAACTACTCGAAAGAGGTGCTGCTGTTTGCAGGCAATTATTGATTTTTTAAACAACTTTTTATGGACGTATGTAGTTATTGGAGGGTTACTTGGTGCGGGGTTATACTTCACGTTTAAAATTCAATTTATGCAGTTCCGCTCTATTGGTGAGATGTTCAGGGTTGTAACGGAAAAGTCAAAAGATGTAGATGGAATGAAAAGCATAAGTCCATTTAAGTCATTTGCCATAGGTGCAGCAACAAGGATTGGAACAGGGAACCTTGCTGGGGTTACAGTTGCCATCGCATTAGGTGGACCGGGTGCAGTTTTCTGGATGTGGATCGTTGCCTTACTTGGTGGTGCTACAAGCTTTATTGAGTCTACACTCTCTCAAGTATACAAAATTAAAGATAAAGATGCATACCGTGGTGGACCAGCCTACTATATTGAAAAAGGTTTAGGGCAAAGATGGTTAGGTATAGTATTTGCTATACTCATTGCTGTTACGTTCGGTTTGATTTTCAACTCTGTTCAAAGTAATACAATTGCTGGCGCTTTTGATAATGCTTTTGGTATAAGTCCATGGGTGATGGGTGCAATTATGACCGTTTTAGCTGGAGTCATTATTTTCGGTGGAGTTCACCGTATTGCGAATTTCTCTAGTATCATTGTACCGATCATGGCTGTTTTGTATATTGTTATTGCATTTGTTGTTGTTGTAATGAATGTTTCAGAAATCCCCGCTGTACTTGGGTTAATCGTACGTAGTGCATTTGGTTTTGAGCAAGCACTTGGTGGAGGTATCGGTGCCGCTATCATGATGGGAGTTCGTCGAGGGCTTTTCTCAAATGAGGCTGGTATGGGTAGTGCGCCAAATGCAGCTGCAACAGCAAGCATTTCACACCCTGCAAAACAAGGTTTTGTTCAAACTTTAGGTGTATATGTAGATACATTAATTGTTTGTTCTGCAACGGCTTTTATTATTCTATTAAATACTGACTACCATTTAAGTGAAGCGGAAGGGATTCAGTTGTTGCAAAACTCTCTGAGCTTACAAATTGGTGGATGGGCAAGTTACTTTATCGCAGCTGCAATTTTCATGTTTGCATTTAGCTCAATTATCGGTAGTTACTATTATGGTGAAACAAACATTGAGTTTATTAAAAAGAGTAAAACGGCAGTTAATGTATACCGCCTTGCTACAATGGCATTTGTACTGTTTGGGTCAGTAGCGAGCTTAGGTCTTGTTTGGGATTTGGCTGATTTATTTATGGCTCTCATGACTGTCATTAATGTAATTGGAATTATTCTATTAGGTAAAATCGCATTTAAGGTATTAGCTGATTATGAGGAGCAACGTAAGCAAGGAATTGATCCTATTTTCAGTCCAAAGAAGCTTGGGATTGAAAATACAGAAGCTTGGGATGATGAAGGAAAGTCCGATAAAATGGTTGGGTAACGATCAATAGAAAAGCTAGCTACTTAGTTCAAGTAGCTAGCTTTTCTTAATCATTCATCTTTCCGTATACTCGAAGCATTGAGCGCAGCGAGAGAAGCCAATGCCACCAACGAATTAGCATAAAATAAATAAATAAAAAAAGGCACGTTGCACTAGGTGGCAGCGTGTCTTTTTTTACATCCAGGTTTCGCCCCAAGATTGAATAGATTCAATAACTGGTTCAAGCGCAACGCCTTTTGTTGTTAACGTATATTCTATTCGAACGGGTTTTTCAGGATAGACATTTCGAGTAACAATTTCTTGCTGCTCTAATTCTTTCATACGTTCAGTTAATATCCGGTCACTCATTTCAGGGATCTGTGCTTTTATATCTTTGAATCGTTTTGGACCATCTAGAAGAACACGAATAATCAAGCCTGTCCAGCGTTTGCCTAATAAATCAATCGCATGCTCGTATTTTGGACACATTTTGCTGTAATCCATTTTTATCACCTCAATTATCTTTAGTTTACCATAAGCAAGAGGAAGAGATAAGTTAATGCAATAAAAGAAAGGCAAAGCAGTGAATGAAAGTGGCCTTGGAGTAACCGTTTTCTTTTGTAATTATAAACTATTTATAGGCGAAAATAAGGAGGGATTTCATGTTCAAAGAAATAGTCGTGGCGATAGACGGGTCTGTGCAATCTTTAAGGGCGGCTGATAGGGCAATTGAATTAGCTAAAATAAGCAGAGCTTACGTCTATGTGGTGTATGCAGTAGACAGTACAACCTCAAAAGCAGATGTTTTAAGCACATGGAATTCATTAGGAATAACTCAAGAGCGAAAAAAGAAATTTAAATCTGTTGAGCAATGTGCTGAAAAAGAAGGCGTGAGTTATGAAGTGAAAATTATTAGAGGAGAGCCGGCTAATGCAATTGTAAATTTTGCACAAGAGGTAGAGGCCAATTTAATTGTGATTGGAAGCAGAGGGTTAAGTCAACTTCAACAGCTAGTACTTGGAAGTGTTAGTCATAAAGTATTGAAACGCGCAACATGTCCTGTATTGGTAATTAAATAAGAAGAAAGGATGTTTATGAATGTAATTAAGTGCGAAGTTTTTGTAACTCAGGTTGGATGTTCATGATTGTGTCAAGCGTAACTCGCCTAATTATGTAGTATACTATTGAAAGAGATAGTAAAGGTGGTCGAGAAATGAAAATATCAAATAAGAAATTATTTTTGATTATTTCAATCATTGTAGCCGTATATGGAATTGGATACTGGGTGATCGGCGATATTTTAACAAGATAAGAGAAAGAAGCAGTTCTTTTTAAGAACTGCTTCTTTCATGGGGAAGAATACTGTCTATTTCCGAGGAAATTTGTCTTATTAAGTCTATTGCAATCCTGATAACTGAGTTAAAAATGCTGTGGCGATACCAAAATAAATGATTAAAGAAAAGATATCGTTTAATGTTGTAATAAGTGGGCCAGAAGCTACTGCTGGATCGACTCCAAATCGATTTAAAGTTAACGGAATAATGGTTCCAGCAAGTGTACCGACAATTAAAGTAATTAACAATGACGTCCCAACAACAAACCCTAAGATTAAACTACTTTGCCAAACAAAAGCGATCAAGAAAATAAGTACACCACATGTTACTCCAATAATAAGCCCGACACGTAATTCGCGGAAAATAAGTTTCGTAACCGTTTTTCGGTCCGTATTATTTGTGATAATTCCTCTGACAACAACAGCAAGAGACTGAGTACCTGTGTTACCAGTCATTCCAGCAATCATTGGCATAAAGAAGATGAGAGCAACAACTTGTTCTAACGTTGCTTCAAAGCCACTAATAATGCTACCAGAAACAAGGCCGATAAAAAGTAATAATACAAGCCATGGTAACCGACGCATGGAGGCTGTTACGGCTGTTGTATGAAAGTCAATTGCTTTACCTGTTGCTGAAAGCTTTTCGATATCTTCATTTGCTTCTTGAATTACAACGTCGATGGCGTCGTCGACTGTAATAATACCTTTTAGAATGTTTTGATCATCGACAACGGGAACAGCAATGAAATCATAGCGCTCAATGGTTTGAGCAACGTCCTCTTGATCATCATCAACATGAACAGAGACAACACGAGTAAACATTAAATCCTCAATTACATCGTGGAGATCGGCTATCAACAGATCACGATAAGAAACTACCCCAACAAGCTTATTCTCGTCATTTATGACATAAAGGTAATAAATATTCTCGGAGAAACTAGCATATTCCTTTAATTTATCAACAGCTTGTCTAACAGTTTGATCGGCATGAATCCAAACAAATTGGTTTGTCATGATCCCACCAGCTGTTTCGGCAGGATAGCTCATCAACGATTGAATCGTTTTGGAATCTTCTTGTTTCATGGCATCGAGAAATTCTTGGATCCTGTCAACAGAAAGTTCATTTAATAAATCAGCAAGATCATCATTATCCATAAGATCCATAACTTTAGAGGAACGTTCAATCCCTAATTTATGTAAGATCTCAATTTGCATGTCATAGTCAAGCTCTTGAATCAAATCAGCAATTTGCGAAGGTGTTAAGAACGTTAAAAATTTATGATGATGTTTTTCAGGCAAGCCTTTGTAAAGTTGTGCAAAATCATACGGATGTAACTCGTCAAGTAATTCCTGAAAAGCGCTACGCTTTGCTTCTTTCATATACTTGATTACAAGAACTAATAACTGGTCTTCTGTCATATTTGCAACCATTTCATCACCCCACTTAGTCATACTTATTTACTTTACAAAAAAAAGACTAGGAAGTAAAACACCAATGGATATTTTGACATGGAATCTTGTTTTAATTGAATCATTTGGAGCGTTATCAAATTATAAAAGGCTTGTTTTTGGAGAACTCTAAATACGAAATATACTATGATCAAAAGTGTCTGAATAGTGAAAACGATTCGCGATTATCGACTGAAGAACCAGAAGAACCAGACTAAGCAGAGGAAGAAGTAGTAGAACTTGATGTTTCTCTCCATATATCTCGTAACCAGCCACTTGGACCGAAGATAATAATATATGTCACAGCTCCAACAGAAAAAGAGCTAGATCTTACGTTAAGATTTAGCTCTTTTTCTTGTTTCGAATAATCTAGTAACTTTCTTTATCAAAAGGTTGACAATGATAATCAATTTCATTTATTATGGTGATAACGATTATCAATATAAGGAGTGTTATATTCATGTCTTCGTTGTTAATAGTTGGAGCTGATCGGTTAGGGTCGATTCCGAAGAAATTAGAAGAGTACGGTTTTGACGAGATTATACATATAAGTGGTCGTAAAGTTCAAATGGTAAAGAAAGAAATACCAACTCACATTGACCTAGTTCTTGTTTTGACAGATTTCATAAATCATAATTTAACAAGTGTTTTAAAAAAGAAGGCAACTGAGCAGGCGATTCCAATTTGTTATGCGAAGCGTTCATGGTGTTCGATATATCAAGCGATTGGAAAATGCGATTATGATTGTGAAAATAAAACAAATTGTCAGTTGCGAGGGGTGAAATGAGTTGTTTGCAGTACGCTAAAACGTTTGAGTGTAGCCAAATTAATAGCTCTTTTCTAAGTTGTCCTTACCGTTATTATGAAATGGGAATTCATTCGGGATCGCTTTCATTGAATTGGAAACAGGCTGTTCAGGTATGTTCACCTCCAGTCATAATAGCTTCAGGAAACTCGTAAAAACAAGAACCACTTGAAGCATTTGTACAGAGTGTACAGATGCTTTTTTTAGGGGGAAGGAAATCGAATAAAAATTAGGATAATACGACGATGTGAGCCGTATGCTAATAAAAAGAAAGAAACCAACAATTACCTTATAGAGGAACAAAAAGTTGCACATGCGCATATCTTTGGTATAGTACCAATATAGGGGAGGAATCGAAGATGAAGAGGAAGTTGATTCTGCTTATTATGACCATTATGACTACGATTATGGTAGCGGCGTGTGGAGCAAATGATGAAACAAGCGTGGATGAGGGTGTTAAGGTCGTTACGAGCTTTTCCATTTTAGCAGATTTGGCAGAGAATGTAGTTGGAGAGCGTGGCGTAGTTGAATACTTAGTGCCAATTGGAGAAGAACCGCATGAATATGAAACGATTCCAAGTGACTTTCAAAAAGTAAGTGATGCTGACGTGTTTTATGTTAATGGATTTGGATTAGAGGGTTGGCTAGAGCGTCTAGTTCAAAATGTTGGGGATGTTCCGATTGTCTCAGTTACAGACGGTATTACTCCTTTGCCGATTTCTGACCAAGAAGGGGAAGATCCGCATGCATGGTTAGATGTAACAAATGTGATTTTGTATGTGAATAATATTCGTGATGATTTAAGTGAACGTGATCCAGAAGGAGCTGAACAATATAGCGCCAATGCAGAAAAATACATTACTGAATTAGAAGATCTTCATGATTGGATTCAATCTGAAGTTGAGACAGTTGAACAAACGAAACGCACAATCGTTGTGAGTGAAAATGCATTTCAATATTTCGGAGAACAGTATGGTTTTGAAACAGTGGGTATTTGGCAGTTGAATTCTCATGAAGAAGGAACACATAGCCAAATCGCAAATGTAGTAGAGACAGTTAGAGAAAGACAGATTCCAGCTGTGTTTGTGGAAACGACAGTCGATAAGCGTTTTATGGAAACCGTTTCACGTGATGCCGGTGTTGAGATAGCAGGGGAAGTCTATACAGACGCCGTTGGTCTTGAAGGTAGCGGGGCGGAAACGTATATTAAAATGATCGAGCATAATGTATCAACGTTTGTAGATGGTTTAACAAAGTAAGGAAAGGGAGTCCACTAAGTAAGTGGGACTCCCTTTCTTTTTAGAGAATGAACCGTGAAAGAAGTCCAGAAAGAACGAGCACTCCAAAAATAACCCAAAATATTTGTTTGACTATTTTGGTGTTTTTCCTCTTTTTTTGCCACCGGTTTGGATCGAAAATAGGTTCTGTCGCATCGACAAACACTCGTTGCTCAGCATAAAAAGGTTTGGCTCCACTAAGAAACAGTGGTGCTAGTGCAGCGCCTGCAATTAATCCAAATAAATGAGCAAGTATATTAATATTCGGATTGACAAACGTCATGACCAACCCGATTAGAATGATTGTCATAACAAGTTGTGAATTGGCACGATCAATCAAATCTTTTCGATTGATAACAAGATAAACATACATGCCAAGCAGACCAAAAATAGCTCCGGAAGCACCTAAATGGGGAGGGTAAGTAAGACCACCTAGGTAGTACGTAGCAATATTCGCTATTAACCCCGTGAGAAGATAAATGACAATAAATTTAAATTTACCTAGCATCCGTTCAAGTGCAGGGCCAAAGATCACTAAAGAAAACGAATTGAAAATGACGTGTCCGGCGCCGATATGCATAAAAATAGGGGTAATTAATCTCCAGTATTCGCCGTTCGCAACGGCAAGGTTATACCCTATCCCAAGCGCACGAATCCAGTTTCCAAATGGAAGAAAATTCATCCAAATAAATAAAATAAGGTGAATGCCTACTAAAATTGTAATTATAGGATAACGGCGTCTAAACGAATAGAAGCTTTCATTTCGGATAAACATGGTACAGCCTCCTTTTATATCTGCTATTATAACAGATATTACTCAATCAATAACTTTATAAGCATTAGTTAAAAAAGAATGTTGTATTGAATTGATTTAAGGAAAACGAGTGGGTCGATGGCGCAGGTATAAGAGGGAGAAAAAACAAGATAACGATAAATGAGGTGATTGGTGTGATCAAAGGAATCGGAATTGATATAGTTGAATTAGAGCGAATTGAAAAAGTAATGGAACGCCAACCTCGTTTTGTTGAGCGAATTTTAACTTCTGCAGAAGAAAAAGAATACGGCGTATTTTCTCACAAAAGAAAAGTGGAGTTTCTCGCCGGTAGATTTGCTGCCAAAGAAGCATTTGTAAAAGCAATTGGTACAGGAATTTCAGCAAGTTTTAGTTGGCGCGATATCGAGGTCCAAAAAGAACCAAATGGCAGGCCAACCCTAGTTGTAGAAGGACTTAGAGAGACCGTTCACCTATCCATCTCTCATAGCAAAACATACGCAATAGCCGAGGTTATAATTGAAAGCTCGCCAAGCTAGTCTGCATATTGCTCGAGGTTGTCTCATATAGTTGTAGTGCGAATAGAAGAGGTAAGTCATTCAGGTAGAGTCAGGTCTAAAATTCTGCAGGAAGATCCTAGTTTTGCATAAAGCGAGTATTTCCAGTCGTATTTGCTTTAATGAAAAATGGGGCATACAACATGAAGAAGCCGTCTCTTGAATGCATTCGCTCTTCTTTCAAATGAGACAAAGGGGTGAAAGCATGAAAAAAGCAATCTGGTTCGCTACCCTAGGGTTACTACTATCTATGATACTCGTAGGTTGCGGCGAAAAAACACAAGAAGACATTATGACAGATTTGGACAACAAGCTAACAGAAATGACTGGGTACAAAGCAAAGTCTACGATGACTTTAGAAACTGGGAAGGAGCAACAGACATATGGGGTGGATGTCTGGTACCAAAAGAAGAGCTACTATCGTGTAGCCCTGCAAAATGAAAACAAAGATCAAAGTCAGATCATCCTTCGCAATGATGATGGTGTTTTCGTGTTGACACCCGCTTTAAACAAAAGTTTCCGTTTCCAAAGTGATTGGCCAACAAATAGCAGTCAGGTTTATCTTTATGAGTCTCTTATCCAAGATATATTGATGGACCCAGAGCGTTCGTTCCAAGCAGATGAAGATTATTATATCTTTCAAACAAATACAAACTACCAAAATAAGAACTTGAATACCCAAGAAATTAAGTTAAACAAGAAGGACCTATCACCTGCACAGGTGAAGATCATGAATGCTGATCTTGAGGTACTAGTTCAACTTGATTTCACGAGTTTTGAGTGGAATGCTAGCTTCAATGAAGGCGATTTTGATATGGAGCGTAATATGACAGGAGCTCAAATGACGGAAGAACCTGCAATGGCTGAGCCGCAAGAAGCAATGACGGTTTATTATCCAATGTACACTCCGGATGGGACAATGTTTGAGGCGTCTCAAAATGTACAATCAGAAAACGGAGAACGAGTAGTTCTGCAATATGTTGGTGAACAACCATTTACGCTTATTCAAGAGCAAAGTCAAGTAGTACCAGCTTCAACACCGATGAATGTGAGTCACGGTGAGCCGGTTGATCTTGGATTTACAATTGGTGTTATGACAAGTGAATCACTACAGTGGTCTTATAACGGCGTTGACTTCTTCTTAGCATCTGAGGATTTAAGTGCAGAAGAGATGATGTCCATTGCGAGCTCTGTATACGGAACAGAAGAAAAATAGGAAATGGAATTTCCTTTTGGAAAATAGCTTGACCTTGCTAAAAATGGCATATGTTGTTTATAAGCCTACTATGAAGAAATACTCATAGTAGGCTTAAATTATGTAGCAGGTATACTCCGGTGCTTAAGAGGCATTTTCTTTTTGTTTCTCTGTGGTAAAATAAGAACATAAATTAAGATGATCGCTCTTAATAGTAAGAGATGGTGTGTGGGTATTGGGGGATCTAAAATGCAAACATATTACCGAGATACTTGGGCAGAAGTCGACTTAAATGCTGTTGGTCATAATGTGTATTCAATTAGTCAACTTTACCGAGAAAAGAATGTAGATGTAATGGCAGTAGTAAAAGGAAATGGCTATGGCCATGGAGCGGTTGAAGTAGCTAAAACAGCATTAAGTTCAGGTGCTAAGTATCTGGCTGTTGCTTTATTAGATGAAGCAATTCAATTAAGAAAAGCAGATATTACAGCCCCGATTCTTATTTTAGGACGTATAAGACCTGAAGATGTTGCTGTAGCCATTCAGTGGAACGTGATGATAACGGTTTTTCAAGCGGAGTGGTTACAAAAAGCAAAGAACTTTCTTGCTGAGAATCAGATCGTGCAGGTTCATGTGAAATTTGATACAGGGATGGGGAGAGTCGGACTACGCACTAAAGAAGAAGCAGCATTGCTTTTTCGAATTATTAAAGAAGAAACAGCATTTAATTTACACGGGATTTATACGCATTTTGCAACCGCTGATGAGCCTGATGTATCATATGTTGACAAACAACATGAACAGTTCTTATCAATGCTAGCATGGTTGAAGGAATGGGAAATTCATGCGCCGCTCATTCATAGTGGAAATAGTGCAGCTGGTATGCGCTTTCCCGATAAAATGTTTAATGTGTTTAGGCTGGGTATTTCAATGTACGGATTGACTCCATCTCCAGCTATTACAAATGAACTCCCTGTCACACTTAAGCCTGCTTTTTCCTTGAAAAGTCGCCTTGTACAGGTCAAAGAATTACCACCAGGCGAATCGATTAGCTATGGGGCTACGTACAGAACAAAAGAGAGTGAATGGATAGGGACGATTCCAATTGGGTATGCTGATGGATGGCTTAGGTATCATAGTACTTATGGCGGTGATGTGTTGATTAATGGAGAAAGAGCTCCATTTGTTGGTCGAATTTGTATGGACCAATGTATGGTTCGTCTTTTGAAACCTGTTGAAACAGGAACGGTTGTAACATTGATCGGAGAAGATGGACGTGATAAAATAACAATGGATGAAGTTGCAGCTAGACTTGGGACGATAAACTATGAAATACCTTGTGTGATTGGTCAAAGAGTTCCTAGAGTTTATGTGAGAAAGTGAGTAGGGTGTCCTCTACCTATGGTTATGTTAAAAAAACAGAAAAAAATAAGACTAATCGGTCTTTGCATTTTAATGTAGCAAATGCTATGATTAATTTTGGATATAAGTAGGAAGCATCTTATTAAATGAAGAATATATATTAAGCATAGAAGGTTTATGGTGGATGCTGGGGGTGGATGTTTGTGTCGGAACAAAACACAAAGCGCATTGTAATCAATTTGCCACAACATTTGTTGAACGAGGTGGACGGTGTGATCAAAAAAGAAAACGTCAATCGCAGTGAATTTATTTCACAGGCAACCAAGATGTATCTTCGCGAACGTAAGAAACGTCAGATTCGTGAGACCATGCAACAAGGCTACATGGAAATGGCAAAAATTAATTTGAACATTGCATCAGAATCTTTTCTTGCCGAGGAGGAAGCAGAGAATACCCTCGATCGCTTAGTGAGTGGGGTGTAGCCTTTGATTGTAAAACGAGGCGACGTATACTTTGCGGACCTTTCACCCGTTGTTGGTTCAGAGCAAGGGGGAGTTCGTCCGGTACTCGTCATACAAAATGATATTGGCAATCGTTTCAGCCCGACAGTAATTGTTGCAGCGATTACAGCGCAAATACAGAAAGCTAAATTACCGACCCATGTTGAAATCAATGCAAAACGTTATGGCTTTGACAGGGATTCTGTTATTTTATTGGAGCAAGTACGAACGATTGACAAGCAAAGACTAACAGATAAGATTACCCATTTGGATGATGATATGATGACTCGTGTAAATGATGCACTTTTCATTAGTTTAGGATTAATTGACTTTTAGTAAAAACCTCGCAGAAATGTGGGGTTTTTTTGTTTATCTACATAATCAAACTTACTTCGTTTATAATTAAACGAAATATAAACAAATATGTCATAATTTATAAACATTAATCTTTGCAACTGTTTTTCACTCATGAAATAATAACGGGATAAGGATAAAAAGGAGGAATAAATATGCAACCTTATATTATTTCGTTACTTAATCATTCAAAAGAAAATTTGATCGATCTTTGGAAGAAAGAGTTAGAGGCGGTTCGAACCGACAACTATTTAGATTCGGTATCAGATTCAGTCTATGAAAGTACGAATCAAGATTTTATGCAGTTTATTATGAGATTGATCAGTACAGATCAAGATCAAGCGAAAGAACAACTTAGTTCATTTGCGGAAAAATACATACAAAGCGGTTGGCCGTTATCTTACTATACACAAGGACTTCAAGCGTTTCGCCGCGTTATTTTAGCAATTCTTTCTGAACAAGAATCAGATGTACAAGCCGTATTATCAACTTTTAATGAGCTAGAGACTTGGATTGATGGAATTATTAATCAACTTGTTTATGATTATACAGGGAACTGGGAAGACATTATTGAAATGCAAAAGCTCTCTCTTCTTGAATTGTCAGCTCCTTTAATTCCTGTCTTTGAAAGTATTACGGTGATGCCGCTAATTGGAACAATCGATACAGCTCGGGCGAAATTAATCATGGAAAACTTATTAGAAGGTGTGATTGAACATCGCTCTCAGGTGGTGCTGATCGATATCACAGGTGTTCCTGTAGTCGATACGATGGTTGCGCATCATATTATTCAAGCATCAGAAGCTGTCCGGTTAGTTGGGGCAACGTGTATTCTTGTTGGAATCCGTCCAGAGATTGCGCAAACAATCGTTAACTTAGGAATTGATTTAAGTAAATTCCCGACAAAGAGCACGCTGAGAAAAGGGATTGAAACGGCTCTTGAATTAACGAATAAAAAAATGGTTAATTTGTAAGTTGGGGGCAAGACGTATGAGAATTCCTATTTTAAAACTAAACCAATATTTATTAATAAGTGTACAAGTTGAACTTGATGATCAAACAGCCTTACAATTTCAAGAGGATCTTCTGAAAAAGATTCATGTGGAAGGATCTTTAGGTGTTGTGATCGATTTAACTTCTGTGGATATGATCGACTCATTTATTGCAAAAGTACTTGGTGATGTCGTCGATATGTCAAACCTTATGGGGGCGAAAGTTGTGTTGACTGGAATTCAGCCAGCTGTGGCAATAACGCTCATTGACATGGGGATTAAGCTTGATAACGTTCCAACGGCATTAGATTTAGAGCAAGGCCTTGCGAAGTTGCAACAAGAATTGGAGGAGTAGATGATGAAAACCCAATCCTGTGTTGAAGTAAAAAATGAGTGGGGAATTGTCGCTGCTAGGCAAGCTGGCCGTTCGTTATCAAAAGAAATTGGTTTTGGAAGTGTTGACCAAGCGCGAATTACAACAGCTATTTCTGAGCTTTCACGCAACATCTATCTTTATGCTAAGCGCGGTGAGATTTGTTTGGAGGCTGTAGAACGTCCAACCAAAATGGGAATGAAAAAAGGAATTCGAGTGATCGCTCGCGATCGCGGTCCGGGGATTCCTGATTTAAGGCAAGTGATGGTGGATGGATTTACGACATCAGGAGGTATGGGAGCCGGCTTACCTGGGGTGAAACGATTGATGGATGAGTTTTCCATTGAATCTGAAACAGGCGAAGGGACAACCGTAACTGCAACAAAGTGGTTAAGATAGCCTGGTGATTTGGTTGGCATTAGAAATGGTTAAATTGTAGTACCTGAAAAATAAAGGGGTGCTTCTATGGAGCAGACTGTTCAAAATTTAGAAGAAACATATAAGAGTATTTTACGAACATTTCTTAATCGAAAAAGTGAGCAAGGGTTATACGAAGCTCAACAATTTAGTAAAGTATTGCTGGAACATCAAATATCGCCAGAAGAACTTGTTAGTATACATCGAGCCGTGATAGAAGAATTGTATCCTTCTGTACCAGTGGAGATTGTGGATTCGCTAGATTTGTTGCTAGAAGTTATGATGGGATATGGACTAGCATATCGTGAGCATCAAAGTTTGCGGGACAGGCAGATTGAGTTAGAGTCTCAGATTGACGTTGCTGCGAATATGCAACAAACACTTTTGCCAAAGGCAGTACCACTTGTTGATCAACTAGACATTGGAGTTGTTAGTGTACCTGCTAATAAAATGAGTGGTGATTATTATCACTTTATTCAGGATGAGAATGAATGTGTGGGTATTGCGATAGCAGACATTATCGGTAAGGGGGTTCCGGCTGCGCTGTGCATGTCAATGATAAAATATGCGATGGATAGCCTCCCTGAACAAAGGTTGCAGCCTGCAGCTCTTTTGGAAAATTTGAACAGAGTTGTTGAACAAAATGTCGATGACAATATGTTTATAACGATGATGTATGGTTCTTATGACCCTCGTACCCATGAGTTTTATTTTTCTGGTGCTGGTCACGAACCGGGTTTTCTTTATAAAGCGGGAAGAGACCAATTTGAGGAACTTTATGCAAAGGGATTAGTTCTCGGGGTTTCTAAGAAAGTGAAATTTAGAGAATATTCCAGAGTACTTGATGAAGGCGATTTTATCATCCTCTTGTCTGATGGCGTGACAGAAAGTCGAATTGGTGATCGCTTTGTTGAACGTTCGGAAATTGTTGATTTAATTAGAAAGTATATGCACTTAACAGCTCAAGAGTTGGTGGATAGTGTCTATTATGAGCTTGCTAAGTTACAAGATTTCATTTTAAAAGATGATTTTACACTTATGATTATTAAAAGAAAGGTTTAGAAATTGATGATGCGTGGTATATATCAATTGAAGAAAAGCAAGGAGGGGGATCTTTCATGAATTTATCAATAAGACAAGAAGAGAATCAAGGTGTGATTGTTTTATATTTGTCAGGGGAAATCGATGCTTTTACAGCCACGAAATTGCGTGAGGAACTAATCCCGCTAGCTGAGTTAGGTCAAACGGTAAGAGTGGACTTATCAAATGTTGACTATATTGATAGTACAGGTCTTGGTGTTTTTATAGGGGCTTTAAAAGCGATACATGATAAAAATGGAACTTTAACACTTGCGGGTATGTCTAAGCGTATTCAACGGTTATTTTCAATTACTGGACTAGATGAAGTGATCTCGATTGAAGAGGAGGAGGGTTCAAAATGAAACAACATGAGGCAGACCACATCCAGATGAGCGTTCCTGCCAAACCGGAATACGTGGGAGTCGTCCGTTTGACTGTTTCTGGAATTGCAAATCGAGCGGGGTTTTCGTACGATGACATTGAAGATATGAAGATTGCGGTTGCAGAAGCATGTACGAACGTTGTGACCCACGCTTATGAAGATAGCGGAACAATGAATATTTCATATTTTCTTTATGATAACCGCTTAGAGATCGTTGTAGCAGATAAGGGCCAAAGTTTTGATGTTACCGAGGTGAGAGGTCATTTAGGGCCATTGGATGTGAGTCGTCCTGTTGCCGACTTGAAAGAGGGTGGACTCGGTCTATTCCTTATAAGTACATTAATGGATAAAGTTGAGTTAAGTAATGAATCAGGTATTGTGCTTGTAATGACTAAGTTCCTTCATGGAGATGAGGTGGAACAAGATGTCGACGGATTCTCCGAGACACAACCAGAACAATGAGCAAGTGTACGAGTGGATCAAGAACTATCAGGAAAATGCGGATGAATATTCACAAGTAAAGATTGTAAAACACTATGAAGCGTTAGTGCGTTCATTAGCTCGTAAATTTTCAAAGGGCAGGGAGTATGATGAAGACTTATTTCAAGTTGGAATGGTTGGATTGCTTGCTGCGATCAAGAGATACAACGAGGAGTTTGGGAGAAGCTTTGAATCATTTGCAATCCCGACAATAGTGGGAGAAATCAAAAGGTTCATTCGGGATAAAACATGGAGTGTTCATGTGCCTAGACGAATTAAAGAGCTGGGACCTAAAATAAAAAATGCAGTTGAAGCTTTAACGATCGAGATGCAAAGGTCACCTCTAGTCCATGAGCTAGCAGAGTACTTAGATGTTACGGAAGAAGAAGTATTAGAAACAATGGAAATGAGCAAGAGCTATCAAGCTTTGTCAGTTGATCGTTCTTTAGAAGCGGATCAAGAAGGTGGCGAAGTGACTTTACTTGATTTAGTTGGGAATGTTGATTCGGGTTATGAAGAGGCGGATCAAAAGCTCTTAATTGAAAAAGCGTTTAATGTATTAGAAGAACGTGAGCGACAAATATTAGTTTGCACCTACTTTGAGAACTATAGTCAAAAAGAAACAGGTGAAAAGCTTGGTATGTCCCAAATGCATGTGTCGAGGCTGCAGCGCAGAGCGCTGGAGAAATTAAGAGAGTCGATTCAAATCAAACCATCGGAGATTTTTTAATGGTTACTTTTTACAATAGTGAAAAGATAGAAGTGGCAGCATTTGAACAGGCTAAGCGTGGGAATGCTTGTTGTGGTGATGCGCATTCTGTTATTCATACGGACGAATATACAATTTGTGCTGTTGCAGATGGGTTGGGTAGTGGTGAGCAGGCGCTTGATTCTGCGCTTGCTGCAATTGTTAAAATAGAAAGTTATCATAGCCTGACTGTTAGTCAAATGGTGGAGGCGTGCAACGATGCTTTACATGACAAAAGAGGGGCTGTTTTAACAGTCTTGAAAATTGATCATAAAAAGCAGGAAATTAGTTATTGTAATTATGGAAATATTGGATTTGTCATGTATCTACCTGATGGGAATACGATTCAACCGATTCCATCTAGAGGCTATTTATCCGGAAAAAAAACCAATTTCAAAAGCAGTTTTTTTCCATATAAAAGAGGCAGTTCTTTTTTGCTTTATTCAGATGGAGCCAAAAAGAGGCCTAATAAAGATCTGTTAGTTCAAATGACATCACCAATAGAAGCTTCTTCCTACTTATTCTCGAGGGATGAAATCGTTTCTGATGATGTAACAATGCTAGTAGGAAGACTTATGTAAAGAATTTGTTCAAAAAGCGTACGTTTCCCTTGAGTAAATTCAAATCGCAATGAGCGGATCTGCTACAAGGTTTTAAAGTCCTGAGAGTGGATGTCTCGTAAGGTGCGTATCAGAAACTGAAAAAGTTAGGTATTTGATTTGAATAAATGCGCCCTAAGTGGCTTTAAATGACGCTAACCAGTAAACTGTGATTTCCTTTAGTGTGAGTGTGGTTGGTTCATTTGGGGGCGCTTTTTTTGTTGCGCATGTGTGATTTAGATACAGAACGTATGATATCATAATATATATTCTATAATGATGAGGTGTTGTAATGAACGAAGTGAAGCATAATGAAACCATTCAAATAATAGCCAAAGAGCTAAATGTAAAACAAGCTTACGTCGAGCAGCTGATTAAGCTTGTTGAGGATGGAAATACCGTTCCGTTTATCGCACGTTATCGTAAAGAGATGACCGGTGGGCTTGATGAGGTGCAAATTCGAACAATTGTCGAGAAGTGGGAGTATGCGAATCAGTTGGCTAACAGACAAGAAGAAGTCATTCGCCTGATCGACGAACAAGGAAAGCTCACAGATGAGCTGAGTACGAAAATCTCACGTGCAAAAAAACTTCAAGAAGTAGAAGATCTATATCGACCTTATAAGCAAAAAAGAAGAACGAGGGCTACGGTGGCCAAAGAAAAAGGACTGGAACCATTTGCCGTTTGGTTGTATTCTTTTCCCAAAAACGGTTCTGTTAGCGAAGAGGCAACTAAATACATATCAGAGGAACATGAGCTCAACGAGGTCGAAGATGTCATTCAAGGTGCAAAAGATATTATTGCTGAGTGGGTATCGGATGATGCTGAGCTCAGAAAGGCGATTCGATTAACTGGATTTAAAGATGGAAAAATGAAAACGGCAATAAAAGATAAAGAGGCGGACGAAAAGCAAATTTTTGAAATGTATTATGAATATGAAGAGGCAATCAAGTCGATTGTGCCTCATCGCATTTTGGCGATGAATCGAGGAGAGAAGGAAGGGGTACTTCGAGTCTCGCTTGTCTTTCCGGTTGATCGGATCATCACTGAGATTAAACGAAAGATGATACCATACTCTAATTCTCCTGCAGCTCAAGTGGTTGGAGAGGCGATTGAGGATGGTTACAAGCGTTTGGTCGAACCGTCCATTGAGCGCGATATCCGAAGTGAATTAACGGAAAAAGCAGAAGAACAAGCGATTCATATTTTTGCAGAAAACCTTCGTCATTTGCTTTTGCAACCTCCAATGAAAGATAAATTGGTGTTAGGTGTAGACCCTGCATATCGTACAGGTTGTAAATTAGCGGTTGTAGATGCGACGGGAAAGGTTCTTGATATTGGAGTCGTCTACCCAACTCCGCCTCGCAATGAAACGAAGAAAGCGGCGGAATTTGTAAAAGGGTTAATTGAAAAGCATGATGTAGAAATGATTGCAATTGGAAACGGTACAGCTTCTCGTGAAACGGAACAGTTTATAGCGGATGTCATGAAAGAGTTGAGCAAACCTGTCTATTATTTGATTGTCAATGAAGCTGGTGCTAGTGTGTATTCAGCTTCTGAACTAGGACGAGAGGAGTTCCCTGACTTAAAGGTAGAAGAGAGAAGTGCAGTCTCGATAGCTCGTCGTTTGCAAGATCCTTTAGCTGAACTTGTGAAAATTGACCCTAAATCGGTGGGGGTCGGACAATATCAACATGATGTTACGCAAAAGCGTCTAAATGAATCGTTAACATTTGTTGTTGAGACAGTCGTAAACCAAGTGGGTGTTAATGTTAACACAGCTTCTATTTCGTTATTGCAATATGTAGCAGGGTTATCAAAAGCTGTTGCGACGAATATTGTCAAACGCCGTGATGAGGAAGGGCGTTTGACGAATCGAAAACAGTTAAAGAAGATTCCGCGACTTGGGGCAAAAACGTATGAACAAGCTATAGGGTTTCTGAGAATTCAAGATGGGGACCATCCGCTCGATGCAACTGCTATCCACCCGGAAAGTTATAAGGATACAGAAAAACTCATGAAGCACATTGGTGCAACAGTTGATGAGATAGGAACTCAAAAAGTAAAAGAGCAACTGCAAGCAATAAATGTAGAAAGTATGGCTCAAGAACTTGAGGTCGGTGTACCGACTTTAAAGGATATTATTGATAGTCTCATCCGTCCTTCGCGTGACCCTCGTGATGAAGTAGCGAAGCCGTTATTAAAACAAGGGGTTTTAAAGATGGAGGACCTTCAAATTGGAATGGAGTTGCAGGGAACGGTTCGAAATGTCATTGATTTTGGTGCATTTGTTGATATAGGTGTGAAGCAAGATGGCCTTGTGCATATTTCAAAGTTAACCAACCGTTTTGTGAAGCACCCTCTAGAAGTTGTAACTGTAGGGGATATTGTCACCGTATGGGTAGAACAGGTTGATTCACAAAAAGGGCGAATTGCGTTAACGATGAAGAAACCAGAGGCGCAACATATATCGTGATAATAAAAAAGGTGACTGTGAAAGGGGACAATCCCGTTCACCAGTCACCTTTTTTAGCACCGTCTAAAAATCAGTTTCTTTACCTTGGTAATAAAACCAGCATTGATTAAGGATTTTAATTTGGTACCGATCTTTTTGAAAATAAGCTCTTTTTAATTGTTGTCTTAGCCATGTTGGCATAGGCATAAGCAACCAACTCCTTAACAACTTACTCTATTTGGATTATTATATGTAGGAGGGTTTGTCATAGTTGAGGGATTGGTGAAGAATTATGGATAAAAAACAAGAAATGATGTCAGATGATCAACTGCAGCGGTTAGTTGAAGAAATTTCTGCAAATGAGTTTAAATGGCCATTTAGACATAAGGCCTCTTTTAATAAACGTCTACGAACGACTGGTGGTCGTTATTTACTACAAAGTCATAATATTGAAATTAACCCTAAGCAAATGTTGTACTACGGGGAGGAAGCCCTAATAGGAATCATTAAGCATGAACTTTGTCATTACCACCTTCATTTACAAGGGAAAGGATTTCAACATCGAGATCCAGATTTTAAACGATTACTCGTTAAGGTAGGTGCCCCGCGTTTTTGTGAAGTTGTCCCAGGTACGCTAAACAAATCTGGTTCATCTCATCGGTATGAATGTGCAAGTTGCGGTTTAACGTATATTAGAAAAAGAAGATTAGATACTCATAAATACGTGTGTGGGAAATGTAGAGGGAAATTAAAAAAAATTTAAAATAAACTATTGCAAAAATGAATTGTCCTATGCTATATTATAGAAGTCGCTAAGAGAGATAGCGAAAAATGATTGACTTTGAATAGGTAATGCGATATAATGTTCAAGTCGTTATAATATTCCACAGTAGCTCAGTGGTAGAGCTATCGGCTGTTAACCGATCGGTCGTAGGTTCGAGTCCTACCTGTGGAGCCATGGAGAAGTACCCAAGTGGCTGAAGGGGCGCCCCTGCTAAGGGTGTAGGTCGTTTGCGCGGCGCGAGGGTTCAAATCCCTCCTTCTCCGCCACCTATAATAGATAGATGGCCCGTTGGTCAAGCGGTTAAGACACCGCCCTTTCACGGCGGTAACACGGGTTCGAATCCCGTACGGGTCACCATTAAAGAGTTTGCAAGAGGGAAGTATTTTATATGGAGGATTAGCTCAGCTGGGAGAGCACCTGCCTTACAAGCAGGGGGTCGGCGGTTCGATCCCGTCATCCTCCACCATATTTGGTCCGGTAGTTCAGTTGGTTAGAATGCCTGCCTGTCACGCAGGAGGTCGCGGGTTCGAGTCCCGTCCGGACCGCCAACACTTTCGCGGGTGTGGCGGAATTGGCAGACGCGCTAGACTTAGGATCTAGTGTCTTATGACGTGGGGGTTCAAGTCCCTTCACCCGCACTTTGTTTAACTTGAATGTTTCTTGGTGTTAACGCGGTTGTGGCGGAATGGCAGACGCGCTAGGTTGAGGGCCTAGTGGGGGTTGACCCCGTGGAGGTTCGAGTCCTCTCAACCGCACCATTTAATTTATAGTATAGTTCTCTAGAAAGATTGCGGGAAGTGGCTCAGCTTGGTAGAGCACCTGGTTTGGGACCAGGGGGTCGCAGGTTCAAATCCTGTCTTCCCGACCA
>NZ_JAXBLX010000068.1:0-20395 GCF_037027555.1 Halalkalibacter kiskunsagensis
TATGTCAAAAAGGGAAAGTCACCCTTTTTGCCTATGTTGCTTTTGCAATGGCTCCGTTCGCTGCGCGCCAGCCCCGAGAAGCCCACTCGGTGCTAGCTTTAAACAAAGCAGCGACTCCACTCATTGCTGAGTTATGTCAAAAAGGGAAAGTCACCCTTTTTGACATAACTCTAAAATAACATTCCTGCTATCGATGCGCTTAATAGGGATGCTAGCATTCCGGCGAGGACTGCTTTCATGCCTAACTTCGCGATATCCTGCCTGCGGTTTGGGGCTAAGTTGCCTAATCCTCCGAGTAAGATTGCAATGGATGATACATTGGCAAATCCGCATAAGGCAAAACTTACGACTGCAACCGTTTTATCTGATAACTCATCGATTTGAGGCGCAAAGGATGCATATGCTACAAACTCATTTAAAATAAGCTTTTGACCGATGAAGCCTCCAGCAGTAAGTGCTTCTGTCCAAGGAACGCCAATCGCAAAAGCAATTGGTGAAAACAGAACACCAAGGATGAGTTCTAATGTTAGACCCTCAAAATTGAACCAGCCGCCAACTGCACCTAAGATTCCATTTATCAAAGCGATAAGTGCAATAAACGCTAACAACATTGCCCCGATATTTAATGCTAATGTTAATCCGACACTCGCCCCACGAGCAGCTGCATCAATAACATTGGCAGATTCCAAATCTTTATCGAGCTGAATCTCATCTGAGGTATGTGATTTCTCTGTTTCTGGGATAATCATTTTTGCCATAATTAACCCCGCTGGTGCAGCCATGAAGCTTGCTGCAAGCAAGTATTCTAACGGAACACCTAATAATGAATAACCAATTAAAACGGAGCCTGCAACAGAGGCTAGTCCACCAGTCATCACCGCAAATAACTCTGACTTTGTCATTTTCTCAAGATATGGACGAACGACTAATGGCGCTTCTGTTTGCCCTACAAATACGTTTGCGGCTGCGGACATAGACTCAGCCTTACTTGTTCCAAGAAGCTTCGATAAAGCACCACCTATAACTTGAATCACCTTTTGCATAATACCGATGTAGTACAAAACCGATATTAAAGATGAGAAAAATATAATGACAGTCAATACTTGAATCGCAAAGATAAACCCCATTCCTTCAGCTTCAAATAAGCCGCCAAACAAAAATTCAATCCCTTCATACGCATAATCAATAATGGCTGCAAATCCCAATGTTAACCATTCTAAAAATGCCTTACCCATTTCCCATTTCAATACGATAAACGCAAATCCAATTTGTATTGCTAAGCCCCCTAAGATTGTTTGCAACTTAATTGACTTACGATGACTCGAAAAAAGAAAAGCAATAACAAAAACAGTGACAATCCCTAAAATCCCCCATAGAAAATTCACCGTACAACCCCCTCAATTAATGATACAAATGTTGAAGCCGCTCAAGATCAGATAATAAAGCTTTTAAATCGTCTTTTGATAATGGAATCAACATTTGATCATATAGTGTAATGACTTGATATCCCGTGCTCCCTTCTTGTTCTTTCAAGTAACGATAAAGCCTTGAAAATTGACTTTCTTTTATAATTGATTCCGTCGGTTGGTTTTTTATTTTTTGAAGAATAAATTCATTCATTTCTTTGTCAAATTCACCTGATATAATTTGTCCATTAATATTTGTCATCTGTCTCACTCCAAGAATAATGGTTACTATTAGAGTTACCCTAATTTAAGTAAATTACATCCTATTATTTTTAATAATTATATTTATGTCCATTCATGCATTTCACAATCAAAAAAAGACAAAAAACCTCGACAGCATGTCAAGGCTTACTTTTACACAGTCTATTAATGATCACTTAAGTAGCGGTTACGCTCCTTCTCTCATTTTTAATGCAACACTTATTGATTAGAGGTTGAGGTTTCTATCCACTAGTTTTTTCAGTATTTCTCATCCTATTGTATAAAACTGTCTATTTTTTACTAGTTATTTTAATCTTTGTGTTTTTAAGAAAACATGCCAGAGTTTCACTGATCACGATTGTATTATTCGTGTATCATATTATAAACTTGTTGTACGTCCTTATCGCCTCTACCAGACAAATTAACGATGATAATATCCTCTTTGTTTAGTTCCTTTGCCAGTTTTACAGCATGTGCTACAGCATGTGCACTTTCTAGTGCTGGTATAATTCCTTCTATTTTTGATAGCTTTTGGAACCATTCTAACGCTTCTTGTCCTGTAATGGTTACATACTCTGCTCGACCGTTTACTTTTAAATAACTATGTTCTGGACCAATACCAGGATAATCGAGGCCTGCTGCGATTGAATACGTCGGTTTTGGTTGACCTTCTTCATCTAATAAGGTCAAGCATTTAAAACCGTGTATAACAGCTGGTACTCCTTCTGTTAATGATGGAGCTTCAGCAGGTTCAACACCAACTAACCTGACACTTGGCTCATCGATAAAATGGGCAAATGCACCTATAGCATTGCTTCCCCCACCAGCACAAGCAACAACTGCGGTCGGAAGCTTCCCTTCTTTTTCTAGGATTTGACGCTTTGATTCTTCACTAATAATCGATTGGAAAAACTTTACCATCGTTGGAAATGGATGTGGGCCTACTGCTGAACCAAGTAAATAGAATGTATCTTGATAATTTTCAACCAAGTCATTTAAGGCTGCATCAACCGCATCTTTTAATCGACCTTGTCCTTGGTCAACGGGCATAACCTTTGCTCCAAGTAATTCCATGCGAAAGACATTTAATGCTTGACGTTCGGTATCAAGTTTGCCCATATAAATCGTACAATCCATGTCAAAAATAGCACAAGCTGTTGCTGTTGCCACCCCGTGTTGACCAGCACCTGTTTCAGCGATAATGCGCGTAGCACCCATGCGCTTTGCAAGTAGAATTTGTCCGATTGCATTGTTAATTTTATGAGCACCGGTATGATTTAAATCTTCTCGTTTTAAATAGATTTTTGCTCCGCCAATCGTTTCAGTTAAATTTCTTGCATATGTTAATGGATTTTCACGTCCAACAAACTCTTGTAAATAGTACTTAAATTCATCTATAAATTCAGGGTCATTTTTATATTTTTCAAATTGCTCATCTAAAATTGCTAATACATTTGCTAAATCTTCAGGTAAAAAACTTCCTCCAAATTCACCAAAAAAGCCTTTTTCACTCATAAGTTATCCTCCTACGAACATCTACTTACTCTATTTTTAAAATTTCTATATGCTACTATACGACAAAGTTATCGATTTTCCCTGCTAATAATTAAAAATTAGCAATATTTCGCATACGGTTTCATCTAAAAGCAAATGTTTTCTACTTAAAAAAGGCATCCCACGTGGAATACCTTACTAATTTTTTTCAACTGTCAAAGCTTGATGAATTTTTACTTTTTTCTTTCGAATCATAAATGTATGAACAATGATTGCACTGATACTGCAGAAGCCAACAACCAGTCCCATTGGGATAGCCGTATGACTGCCACTTAACCCAACGATCGGTGCCATAACTCCTCCAATTCCAAATTGAAATAACCCGAGAAATGCAGAAGCACTGCCTGCATGCTTTCCTTGACTTCTCATTGCTAATGAGACACCACTTGGACTAATAAATCCAATACTCGATACAACAAGAAATAACGCTAATAGAATTGGTATAAACATAGGCCTGCTAATCGTAAAGCTTAACAACAGAATAGCTCCAGTTAGCATCATACTTAAACCAAACATAAGAAATTTATTTTCCTCAATCCGACCTGCTAACCTTCCTGTAATTTGCGAGGCGATAATTAACCCCATCGCATTCAGACCAAAAATAAAACTATACACTTGAGGTGTGACTTGAAAGATTTCTTGAAAAACAAAGGATGATCCTGAAATATAAGCAAACATCGCACCTGACGATAATCCGACTACTAATGCATACCCAATAAAAGAACGATCACCTGCTAACGTTTTGAATGTTGTTACTGTTTGAGCAAGACCACCTTTTGAGCGTTTTTCCACATGAAGCGTTTCAGGCAAGCGAAAATAAATTAATACCAGCATAACCACTCCCACACTAAAAAGTGTCACAAAAATTCCGCGCCAAGATACAAAATTCAATAGGAACCCACCTGCTACAGGTGCAAAAATTGGAGCAACCCCCATTATTAAAACTAACACTGAGAACATTTTGGTCATTTCGCTTCCCGAATACATGTCACGTACGCACGCACGAGAAATAACCATCCCTGCCGCTCCAGCAGCCCCTTGAATAAAACGAAAGAGAATTAGCACCCAAATAGACGGGGCAAAAGCACATAATACTGATGCAGCAGCATACAAGGATAAAGCAAGCAGCAAAGGTCTTTTTCGACCATGTATATCACTAAGTGGCCCGACAATCATTTGTCCAAACGCTAGCCCAAGTAAGCAAGCTGTTAAACTCAATTGAATCAGTGATGCTGACGTATCAAAATTCAATGCCATCGTTGGAAAGGCCGGTAAATACATATCAATCGTTAATGGTCCAAACGCCGACAAAGCCCCTAACATTAAAAGAATGGCAACTCTTTGCGACTTATGATCAATACGCTCGTCAACTTTTTTTATTTTTCCCATTTCTACACGTAACCCTCCCTCAATCTGATATCTCAACCTTAAAGGGTCCAGTTACTGGAGGGTCAATGGTTGAATAGGAATTTGTATTTCTGTTAAGTACTCATTGGGATCATTTGTTATAAATCGATCAATGATTGTGCGTACAATACAATCGCCCTTCGGTTCAAGCTCTTTCTCTTTTATTAACTCTAATAACAACTGATAATAATTCTTTGCCTCGGTTGTATCCCCTCGGTAATAAATTGATGCATATGTTCCTTTTGGTATAACTGACACCATCTCATGGCTCGCATATAATTGATCTGCTTTCTCTAATAAGATAAAAATAGAATTATACTGTAAGTAATTCCCCTTTTTTATGTCTTCAATGGAAAGAGTTAATCCCACCTTGCCAATGATTATAGGTGATACTTGATGAAATTCTTTCTTTATCTTTCGCAGAGATAATTCAAGTTCATAAAGAGATCGTATTTTTCCTTTTACTTCAACAATCATTCGTTCAGCAACTTCTTTTACAACCGGTACATCAATATTAACAATGCTTCGCGTTCCTTCGATCTCTGTAATTCGGTTTTCAAACCGCTGATTAATCCTCTCCAATTCTTTTATTTTTTGTTCCGTACGGTTTTTATGGAATTTCAACGCCTCAACTAATTCATCTAAACTTTTATTGGCAATTTGCTGTTTGATTTCTTTTAAAGGTACACCTAACGTTTTCAAATACAGGATAATGTCTAATTGCTCAAACTGTTCAATTGAGTAATACCGATATTGATTTATTACATCCACTTCAACTGGTTTAAATAATCCGATTTCATCATAGTACCTTAACGTTTTGACCGGGATACTGTGTAGCTTAGATAACTGACCAATCGTGAATCTTTTTTTCATTTTGAACACCTTTTATTGTTTTTAGGGTTTACTTTTTTGAAACATACTATATATTTCTATCTCTTTGTTCGATAACCCTTTATAAGAAAAAGATTAGTATTTGTGCAGCTATAGTGACGAAGATAAGGGCAAAAGGATAAGCAGCTGCATAAGCTATTGCTGGATCTTCTGATTCAATAATCTGATTGACTGCGCCTAGTCCCGGCGTACTCGTTAACCCCCCGCACAAAGCACCTAATGAGTGTACTACACTTAATCGAAATATTTTTCTCGCTAGTAAAAAACCAACAATAATTGGAATAGTGGTAATCAATGCACCTCCCATTACAAGACTAATACCTTCTGATTGAACTACTCCTACAAGACCTTGACCTGCAGTCGTACCTGCTCCTGCTAGAAAAAGCACGAGCCCTAGATCGCGAATTACTTGATTAGATGGTTGAAAAAAACGGGCACGAATCGGACCAAGCTTTCCAAAGTGTCCAATTAGAAGTGCTACGAATAAAGGGCCTCCAGCCACTCCTAGCGTTAGCGTACCTAAATGAGGTAAATGAATAGGAATCATCCCTACTACGATCCCTATTAATAAAATCAAACTCAAAGAAAAAATATGCACATTTGTTACAGTTAGCGTTTTTTTACTAAATAATTTCTCGACATCGTTTAAACGATCTTCACTACTCACAAGAGATAAGACATCGCCTCGTTCCATCCGCCACTTGGAATTTTGATTAAATTCAAAGCCCCCACGCTCAATCCTAGTGACGGTTACGCCGTACATTCTTCTCAACTCTAATTCTCTTAAGTTCTTTCCAATCATTTCCTCTGAATTCACGACCACTTTCCGAAGCTTCACGTGGTCAGAATTTTTAAAGTCTGCCTCTACTTCTCTGCCAATATCATTACAAATGTGATCTAAATCTTCCCGCAATCCTACTGCTACTAGACGATCTCCTCGTAGAATTACGGTATCGTTTAAGGCAATAATATTACGGTCGCCGCGTATGACGCGACTAATGACAACGGATTTATATTGATTAAACCTTAGTTCCTTTAGCGTACGTTTATTAATTGAAGGATTCGTTACTTCGATCGTAATTACTTCAGGAGAGCGCTCATTCCGTACAGGATCAACTGTTCGGTTCAAATCTTTCACCAAGTCCACCTTAAGAACTCTAGGTAAAAGCTGAACGAATAACACGACTGCTAAGACACCAAATGGATAAGCAATTCCATAACCAACTGAAGCTAAAGGGTCATTTGTCGCTTGAAGAGCCGCGGCTAATCCAGGGGTACTAGTAAGAGCTCCTGTCATAAGACCAATGCTTAGTGCAGGCGACAAACCGAACAGCTTCGATACAATGACTGTCGTAACGGAAGCAACAAGCACGATAAGAAGCCCAATAATACCAAATACAATTCCACTTGAGCGCATCATTCGAAAGAAACGAGGACCCGCTTGTAAGCCAACAGCAACAATAAACAAACTCAGTCCTAAATTTTGCACCATCGCAGAAACCTGGTATCCTAAATGACCGAATAACATCGCAACTAAAAGCACACCAGAGGTGCCTAAACTTAATCCTCTCACCTTCGCTTGACCGATCATTGATCCTAAAAACAAGATAACAAATAATAATAACAACGGTTCACCTAATAATGATATAATTACGTCCACTTTTTATCCTCCATTGATGACATAAATGTAATCATCTGTTTTCAACACTTTTTCCTCCATTATAGAACTTTACACGAAAAAGAAAGTGATGATGATCACTCTTTCACTTTCATATTGCATCCACCTACAATACATGCTTTCCATCCAATTGGAAAAAGTAATAAAGGCGCGATTTCTAAAAAAAGAAACAAAATATCTTTGAATTTTCACGTGAAATCATTTAGAAAGGAGAGCTCTCTAACATGCAAGCAAACGCAATCCATCCGAAGCTTTTACTTACTTATGAAATATCCATGGCTATTTTAGCTTTTGCTTCTATCCTTTTTATGATGAGTGACAATGCCTTCATTCAAAATCTCGACTTTTATATTTGGATCATTTTTGTCATTGATGTTAGTGTACGCTTTATTAAAAGTGAAAATAAGTGGGACTATATTAAACGAAATCCTTTCGATATTATTGCCATCATTCCACTTGATAGTATTTTTCGACTAGCAAGATTAGCTCGGTTAATACGGCTTATTAGAGCAATTGCGATTGTAGGTCACTATTTAAAACCCTTTTATCAAATCATTCGAACGAATCACTTGGATCGAGTTCTCGCTACACTTTTTATCTTAATTTTTGTTGCTGCGATTCCAATTCAAATGATTGAGCCTTCCATTCCTTCCTATACAGATGCTGTTTGGTGGGCTGTCGTTACTGCAACGACTGTAGGCTATGGTGATATTTCTCCCGTTACTATTTTTGGCCGTTTAATTGCGATTGTCCTTATGCTTTTTGGCATTGGTCTTCTTGGCATGGTGACTAGTTCCATTGCCGCTTATTTCATCCAAGCAAACAAAGAAAAAGACGAAGACAACACCATTACGTACTTGAAAAATGAAATTGAACGCATTCATACGATGAACGATAGAGAGTTAGAGCGTTTAAAATCCATCATTGATTGTATAAAGATCCGTCATCAACCAGATGAATTGAAAAACCCCCTAGACATACTAACTAGGGGTTCTTGCTTTCTATTACATTTCCGCTTTCTTTCAATCAATCTTTTGTTAATGCTTGAACAAGAATAGCAACCTCTTCCTCAGATAACGTCACTCCTTTTCCCATTTTCAAATGGTCGGGTGACCATTCACGTATATCATACTTTGGGTCTCGCCCGTTCCAACTAATAAGATTGAGTTCCTTTTTCCAACCTTTTGCACTTTCTGATAAAACGGCAATCGTTTCTTTAATTTCAAACGTAATGTTTGCCATTAAAAAGCCCTCCTTCATTTAAGTACCATTATAGCCCTATCGTACTTTTGTTTTCTTACATTTTCAATTCTTTATTATTTCTTCTCATAAATATAGAGCACAGTCAAATTTAACTAGTTTACCATCGTAAGAGCTAAGCTTTGGAATTACTGATTTTATGATTACTACAAACTTATAGTAAATAAAATACCAACACGATCAGCAGGAGTTCATGCATGGTCAATTGAACCTATAACATAACTATATACAGTACAATTTAGATGATTTTATACGTGGAGGATTTTTATATGGAAAGAAGTCAGAAAAAATTTTGGAGAAACTATATAGGACATGCGAGGCTTAATTTATCCTTTGCAGCTTACACGAAAGTCCCTACCACTTGGAATGAGTTTCATTTCACGCCGGACTTTCATAAACTTTATTACATTATAGAAGGTGAAGGTTTTGTGAGAGTAAATCAAGATACATACTACCCTAAGCCAGGAGAACTGTACCTTCTCCCAGCTGGGGCGATCCAATCTTATGGTACACTTAATGAAAATACGTTTGGTAAGTATTGGTGCCACTTTTCTGCAACACTTGGCAGCTCCCATCTTTTAGATATTGTTGACACCCCTATCTCTATAAAAGTAAAGGATCCACAAAAGCTACAAGAACAGTTTCAGGAACTCATTCATTACTCAAATAGTGATAAATTATCGAGTGAGTTTCACATTCAATCCATTCTCTTAGCTATACTAGCACTCTTTATTGATGAACGTAACCAAACTCATACCAACATCATGAAACATACATCTTTTGATAACATAAGAGATGTCATACACTATATTGATGAACATATTAGAGATAGTCTTTCCATTGAACAACTAGCAGCAATCGTGAACTTTCATCCAAACTATTTCATTAAAGTATTCAAGGAAGTTACGGGCTCTTCCCCCATTCAATACATTAAAAAGCTACGTTTGGAAAGAGCGAAACATTTATTAATCAGTTCAGACTACAGCGTTTCAGAAGTTGCTGATTTAGTCGGAATGGATCTCCCCTATTTTTCACGTAATTTCAAGGAGTTTACTGGATTCACTGCTACAAATTATCGGGACATGATTAAACATTCTGATTAAAGGACATTGCTTCTGGTTTGTTCAAAAAGGGGAAAAACGGAGCGCACTGAAAAAGTCCTTTTTAGCAGATTCGAGGAAGTAGCAATGGCTCCACACGTTGCGCGGCTGCTGTGAGAAACCCACTCATAGCAGCCTTTAAAACAAAGCAACGGTTCCGCTCATTGCTTAAAGGCCACTGGAAAAGGTGAAAAACGTACCTTTTTCAGCGGCCTTGAAAAACGTCCCTTTTTGAACAAACTCTAAAATGTACTTTCTGCTGTTGTGGATGCGCACCAGCGTGTGTTGAATAGATATTTTAGTAGGACGTCCTTTGCTTGTTCTGTTCCGATATAACGAAGGGCTTCTGCTGCATGGGCACGGACATAACGATTGTCATCATCAAGGGCTATTTCGAGTTCAGGGACTGCTTTTTCAGCAGTTGCACCTAGACGACATAGTGAAAGGCCAGCCATAAATCGGACTTGAGTGTCCTGATCTTGTAAGCACTTAATTAAACCTATTACGACCTCTTCTTCTGGTGCTTTAATCATCCCTAATGATTCAACAATTGTGCGTCTTTCATGTACTGATGCATGCTCAAGTAAGCGGTTTAACTCTGGAACTGCCTCTCTTGCTAGGTGACGATGTTCCCCTAGTGCAAATGCTGCATGAATAACAGTTTCCGGCCTGGAGCTTTCCAGCGCCTTTACTAAACCGGGAATGCTATCTTTTCCGGATACTGATAATCCATAAGACGCAATACGAGAGACAGCAACGTTTTCATGGTGAAGTTGCATAAGCAACGTATCCACTCCTCGTTTTCCACTTCTAGCTAATTCATATGATGCTCTTAGTGCATTAGGTTCAAAGTCATCCTCAATTAAATTAGCAAGCTCTTGAATTCTCCCTTCATTTTCAATCGTCGTATTGGCAATACTTCCCAGTTTCCCAGTTAGCCAATTCCACGTTTCTTCCCACATCACCTCTTGCTGTAATAAAGGAGCTAATGACGTATCAGTTTTTTTCCACTCTACCTCTTGATTGTCCCATGTAGGTGCTACAGGTACTTCAGTTCTCATAAATTCAAATTTCAACATATAGCGTGACTTCCCTAACTGGTTGGCGTTTGCACGATGCCAAATATCATAATGAATTAAAGCAAATGTTCCTGCTTTTCCACTCGCTAATATTTCTTCTTCCGTTTCATCTTCTGGGAAGATTCGCGATTCATAGTTTTGAGTCCCGGGCATAATTCCTGTTGGACCAAGTTCAATTGGTGTATCTTGTGGAAAATACATGATCATCGCCCACCAAGGATGATGATTCCTCATTCTCCTATACCCCCAATAGCTGTCTTTATGCCACCCACCTGCTTTTGGGGCTGCATTAAAATGCCCATGTCTATGAGCATGCAGCATGTAATTTTCACCAAGTACACTCGTTAATCCACCTGTAATTACAGGATGATCAAACACCCTTTGCAGTTCCGGTACTTTCGGCAACAAATTGTTTCCCGGATTCCCGTCGTGATATGCCATATCCAATTGTTTCGTCAACTGTTGATGAAATTCGCTCGAAAAATCTGTTTCAAGTAAAAGAAACCCATCAGTAATAAACTTTCTCATTTGTTCATCATTTAATAATTTTTGATTTTTAGTTGAGTTCATGATTTGCCTCCTTAGCTTAGTAACCACTTCATTAGTATAAAAAACATTTCCCCATAACCATATAGATGATCTTCATATACATTTGCACAAAATTAAGAATAGTCTAAAGTATGTAGCAATAGAACCATCATGACATTTGCCGTTTAAAGAAAACACAAGTGGCAATAATGAATTTACTAAACTTACTTCTGAATTGATTCTATTAAAGACATATGTACGTTAGAGTTACACTTTTTGCATTACTAGGAGGAGCATTATGACACAATCGAAAGATCTATTTGCTAAAAGTTATCTAGCCTTCGCTTTTATTCGAGGGCTGAACTTTGCAATAGAAAACGATATAAAGAAACAGTTAGACCAAGTATCCTTTCCAAGTTTCCGTATATTATGGATTCTCTATTTTGATCCGAATATTACGATGACTGAGCTAACCTACTTAGCTCAAACAAATATTTCAAATGTATTTCGGCAACTAACTAAATTGAAAGATGAAGGATTCGTTTACATTAATAACGGGAATGATGCTCGCACAAAAGAGCTAACATTAACAGAAAAAGGGCATAAGTTTGTACATAATTTCATTAAAGAAAATAACGCACATCCACATTTGCAAATCACTAATTTATTAGAGCGGATTCCAGCAGATGATCTAGGTACATTTCTTAAAGTCGCATCACTATTAAGTAGTGAGTTAATTGGAAAACCATTCTCTGATTGGGCTACAAAATCAGCAAATGACATGTAGAAATTAACAGATGTCGAGACATTTGGATTATTTTTAGATTTTATTTGCGAACGGCAAAAAAATGGGTAATATCAGTGCAATTATAGGACCAATTCTGCTTTCATAATGGGAGAGGTGTTGGTTAAAGAATAAGATGGCTGATAGGTATTACTAAAGAATTAATTACGTTTGTTAATTGGGATTTCCCTCACTTTGTCTTCATAAACTATAACAAAATTAAGATTAAAGAATAGTAACTGAGATCTCAAAATATGCAAGTGCAATACCAAACTTGGAGGTAACTATGGAATCGAAATTTGTAAATGAATCTAGAGTCGTTCGTACGAGCAGAGTGTTTCCAAATGATATAAATAACCACAATACACTATTTGGTGGGAAATTAATGAGCGATGTTGATATGATTGCTTCGATTTCAGCGACAAGGCACTCGAGAAAAGGCTGTGTAACTGCATCTACTGATTCCGTTGACTTTCTAAATCCCATCACACCTGATGATTCGGTCTCTTTTATCTCGTTTGTATCTTGGACAGGAACAAGTTCAATGGAAGTTTTTGTTAAAATCATTGCAGAGAATTTGCTAACCGGTGAACGAAAAATAGCAGCAACTGCTTTTTTAACATTCGTAGCTCTAGATGAGTTTGGAAAACCAACAAAAGTTCCACAAGTCATACCTCAAACAAAAGAAGAAATTAAACTACATGAAACAGGAAAAGACCGAGCAGCTAAACGTAAAGAGCACAGAATAAAAAGTAAAGAATTGGCCAGTTTTATTACTACCGATAAACCATGGGAATAGAAAAAAGCATAATAGGTGCAACATGGAGAGTAAATTTTCAAGTAAATTAGTCCATTCTTGAAAAGACCAGATAGAATAATAAATCCAACAACAACAGATAATAATACTACTTAAACGGACTAGAAAATGGTAGATAAGTTGACCTCTCGAATAAACAGTAGAAGTGATAGACATCCCAAAATAATTTTAACTTCATTTGACTGGTATTTTTTACATGTCATGAATCCTTTTACCTATATGGTGGAATATAGCTTTGCCAGGTGTGGGTCTCAAGAAATAGATGAATCTTTACAATCGATTATGCTATTATTGCTGTAATTACTTCTACTAGAAGTATTTTATTTTGTTCTCTTAGTTAGGCAGTTCTAAAGGATATAGAAGGGTGGTATTAAAATGGAAAAATTAGACTTAATCCTTAAGGAACTGCAATCATTAAACCAGCGAGTAGATACACTTGATTCAAACATGGTTTATAAACACGATCTCGAACGTATTGCTACCAAACTAGACCTTGAAGACATGGTTACTAAACGTGACCTTGAACTTTTGACTAAAGAAATTGACTCTATTGCCTCACAAGTTGCCCATAACACCGAACAAGTAAAAGCTGCAAACGAATAGTTCCCTTGTATATCTTTGTATGTTTTATACCCTTTTTTATCGATTCGTCTCAATAATTCTTTAAGTTTATTCATTATTGTACTCCTCACATTTACCGTCTAATGGCTCAAATTATCTATATTATTTACTTCTCTTTCCACTGAGTCATGATTATACCACTTCTATATATTGTTTAAACATTCGACTACTTGCTTAGACCTCCCCTCTATACAATAAAAAATGAGCACTCCCTAGCAGAACAACTTCAGCCTACTAGTGCACTCATTTTCACATGAAAGAGTTACATGAAATTATAACAATGATCGCAAATTAACGAAAATTCGGCAACGACCGAATTGATTGAGGATGATACGCGTTGCTTATCCTTAACACCTAAACCCTATAATTTGACTTGTCGGAAACGAACCATATGTGAAAGTTGGAAAAATAAACCCTTCTGTACGCCCAAATGGATTCGATCTGATAACATACATTAACACTATTCTCGGCATCCAACCAAACCCTCTTAATGATAAAATTGTCCATCTTCCTTCGCTCCTGGACCAAATGGTGTCGCACCTTGAGAGAACTGTTGGGCAGCTTGAGGGTTGCTTGATAGTTGTTGAAACTCGGAAATCAACTGTGTCTATGGTGATGGCACTTGTGGTCCTGCACTTGAACCCGGAAACGGTTGTGGCTGAAAGCTTGGGCCAGTTGAAACGGTAGGCATAATTGGACTCGCAGGAAATAAATTCAAAAACATGTAATCACCCTCCATACATTTGTAAGTAATTTAGCATATGTCTATAAACATGCGATGAATAGGTAACTGCCTATGTTTGTTAGCCAAGTTTTTAGTTGAAATTCATTAAAGAATCAACCATAGTGAAACATTTCATTTTGCAAGAAACGTTTCTACAGTTTAAAGCGTCTAACGATTAAGAGGAACGTATTAGTATTCAGGAGGATTATGTTATGAAAAGTAAATTCCGATTAACTTCATTGTGTATTTTCACTCTTATAATGATCGGCTGTCAATCTCAAACAATGGAACTGATAGAACTGAGTAATTATGAAAAGAATTTACCAAGTTTTATAGAAAATGAAGATTTAGTTTTGGAAATGAAATCCGCTAAGGAAACGTATCCCCCAACTGTTGATGAGATTTCTTTCAAATTAAGCAATTTCGGACCTCATGATGTTGGATTCGTTGAGTATTATCAGTTAGAAAAGCGTATAAATGAATCTTGGTATAAGGTTCCTTTCTCAGAGGATGCTAGTTCTATTTATATAGAAATTGACAACATGCTAAAGGAAAAAACAGCGAGTGAAATCACCTTAAAAGTGGAAGATTTAGAGTATCAGTTAACTGAGGGAGAATATCGAATGATAAAAGAGTTTTGGTCAGATGGCAATGAAGCTATTCTCGCTTCTGAGTTTAGGATTGTTTCTTAAGAGTATAAACAGAAGTTAGGCTCCCATCCTATATAAAGGGATAGGATGGGAGCCTAACTTTATATTTTTAGACTCTGGGGCCAAAGTGTTTCAACATTACTAAATTTTCAACTTCGCTTTCATTTTTTATAGTAATTCCGTTCTTCGCTTTGTTTTTTGTGACAAACCCTTCATCAGAAGTCAGGTCGGTAAACCGAACCATTCCTGGACACTCAACATTCACTCTATCAAGATAGCCTCTTCCTTGCACTACGATGAAACCATACGCTTCGTCATCTGTAATATGAACAGATTTCCCTGGATAAACCGTTAGCTCTTTTGCAGAATAATATTCATTATCATAGACGATCCAATACTCCTCAAACCCTTGTTCTTGCATGTTTTCTAACTGACTTACTGGTTTGGGTATACGATAATGATTTTTCATAAAGTTCGGATCCGTATTCGTCTCCCAATCTACGATCCCTACAAGGTAATCTAAATCCTCATATTTTTCTTCTGGTACATCTTTTACGAGTAACTCTCTTGGTACAGACCTGCCTTCCACAATGGACTGAAACATACCAAAGATGTCGACATTTTTTTGTAATTCATACGTGACTAGCGAGCCTGGTGCATGAAGAATTCCAGCAGGTACATCCCACCCTGTTCCAGGTGTTAAGCGGTATGCTTTTGAGTATTTTAAAATATCATTATCCCCGTTTTCCCAATTCGCTAGACAGCGTTTGATGTCCTCCTTCGTTGTAATAGAATCAAGTCCAAAAAACGTATACGGAAATGCATTGACAATTTGGTTATATTGAGGAGGAAAATAATAAGATTCTGGCTTGCCATCTTTCCCTACATCTTTTGCATGTTCCTCCATTTGATGAATATGAAAGGGAATTGGACCATAATTATCGAAAAATTTCGTTAATACAGTCCATCCGCCATGTGTTTTCATGACTGCCTTTCCTAAAAGATCATCTCCCATGATTTCAATTGCCTCTTTTAACAAAACTTTATGAATCTGCCCTTCATTCTTAATAACAATGTAACTTAATCCTTCATCTACTGGAGTTTCCGGTCCATTATCGGCTTGAGTTGTTGATGCAAACCAGCGCTCATTGATCCCGCCTCTTTCTTTTCCAAGAGCATACAAATCATCAGGGTGTAACTTTAACCGTTTTCCTGGGATCATAAAAGACCTCGGAACCCATGCTGGCGCTAATGTGAATATACCATCTGTTTTTTCAAGTTCTGCTATTAGTAATTCTTTTTTCATCATTTTATCCACAAGTCTTCACCTCTTAGTAAGATTCGTTTATTGCATAAGCCATCGTTGTCATTAATGTATTGGCTGATTGTGTAGCATCCATTCGACTAAATTGAACTATAACCGGAAGACTGCTTTCTACTTTTAACGCATAAGGTACACCTCTTAAAATCTTCTTTTCATCTTTTCCTACCAAATAATCAGTGCGGATATGTTTCGTCCGTTCTCCTTTTACTTGAAATCTAATGTCCTTGATAGGTTCGTCTTCTTCAAAATAAACTGTAACGGTAATTTCAGCGGTTTCTTTACTCGAGTTCAGTAGACAGATCGCTTCATGACTTTCTAATTCACCTGAACTTTTCTTAGGGATGAACCCGTCTGGAATAAACCATGTAGTAGAACCATATTTGTTCATTTGTATCAATCCTTTCTAGTTTGAACTAGTTTTCTAGAATCCGTACATCCTTTAATGAATGCGTCTTGTAATCAAAATATTTCCCTTCCAGCAAGCCAATTAGTGTCGTTGTCACTTGAACTTCTATGACATTCTCACCGTGCACAAGAATGTTCGTTTTTCCACTCCACTCATATGGAGACCATGCTCTTACACTAAGCGACTGTCCATTTATGAATACTTCAGCACAGTCGTGAAACTGATCAAACTCATCAAAGCTTACGACAAATTCTTCTATTTCAGGTAAGTCAGTTACATTAACGTCACGTTTAAATGATATCGTTCCTGCATAAAACGGAAGCCCTTCATATGGACCTACTAGCGAACGGGCATTTTGCGGAAGAGTTGTGATGACAGAACTATTCTGTTCATCAAACCCAACCCCAAAATCCCCCATAATATAAAAGGCATCGACTACACCATCCCAATCATGTTCAATTGAAACTTTCACTGTTATCGTATTTTTGCCTTGTTTAATCAAGGAGTGAATGTCACATACTTGATTCATATGATCATAGATAAACCGTTGCCTGAAGCTATCGCTGTTAACAGGCGAACCATTGATTAGTATTTCATAGTTCCCTGATATTGCATGAAGGTCCATAACGACGAAACAACGACTAGGCATCTCATCTATAGTAAAATGAGTAGCATAGCTAGCTTCGATCGGATAATCCATATTCAGTCTCATCGGTGTGCCAAAAATTTGCTTAAAACTAACTGGAAGGTTTTTCCTTTTTGCTAAATCCTCACACTGATCGATAAATGTTTTTACTTGGACTTGGCCAGTAGGCATCCCTTCTTCCTCTGAACCTAATGTCAGCTCAAAAGTATCAAATCGTATCATATTATCTTGAAGTGGGCATACATCCCATCCTTCTATAGATGACAGCTTCCATTGTGACGTTTTCTCGTTTTTGTAAGGGATTACATTTTTGTCGTTTAATTCCTTCCCGTTTCTAACCTGAATCGCTTGTGATTGGTAAGGAGCAAAGTCCAACTCCACTCTCCAACCATCACCTGATTTAGTCGCATGGATTTGTTCTATTTTCCCAGTTTCTATATCCAATCGGCTACATACAACCTCTTCATTTTTTAATTTAATCAAAAGGGTCGTCTTCTGATTCTCTCCTTCCTGATTGCTTATAAACACCAAATTGGACTGATCGTCTATTTTACGCTGTTGCAGTAAGAAGGAGGTTCCACCTTTTTCTGTCAAAAATGTGATATCTTCCTTTAAATGATCATCAATCAACGTCAGTAGTGTTTGAATTCGTTCATGTTTCTTTGCAGTAACTGAGATAAAATAAGCATGGTTCTTCCCTTTTGAAAAGAGTTCCGTCTGTGGAGGTGTTGGGTTTTCGTTCCAAAAATCATCTTCCGATTGATGAGATACCCCGAATGTCTCTAAGATCTCGTCCACATTCGAATCATGACGGTCGATCAACTCAGTAGGTAGAAGACAATTTGCAATGACAGTTCCGCCTTGCTCAATAAATTGTTTTATTTTCATCCATGCCGCTGATTCAACATTCGTCATAGGCGGGAGAATCAGAACCGAATAGGTCGCTTTGCCAATTTGGATTGTATTATTTTTGATTTCGGCTTGCTCTAACAGCTCAGGATCAAGGTGATCATAATCTTTATAATGAGTTGTTAAGCTGATACATATGTCAGACCAATGCTGTTTTAACTTCTCTAATTTCCTTTGTTCTTTTTCATCTTCTCCACTATAATCAAACCCTCTAAATGGGTTACCCATATGCTCCCAGAGACTTGTCGTTGGATCCAATACAGCAATCGAACGTACAAGTGTTCCCTCACTCATGAGGAAACTGATTCTTTTCGTATAATCACCTAACAATTTGAAATGTTTCCAATATGGATTTTGCAAAAACTGCGAAGGTGGAGCATCATGCTTCACGAGTCCATCGAGCGTATAAAAGAAAGCATGGAAATTGAAAAAGTTCACTCCAAAAGCAGCCAATCGATCGATCATCCATTTCGCGTCTTGCAAGGTCATCGACCAACCAACACTATGAAAGCATTCAATTAACGCACGTTCTCTCCCTAGTTGATTGCTGACCGAACTGATCATTTTTGGATTCGCACGAAAGCTAGAAAAATACGTTTCTAAAATCCACTCTAGTGATCTACCAAGCTTCTCATGAGCACTGTCACCACCAGGAACATGACTATACAACTGAGTTGTCATTCGAACGGCAGGAACTTCTGCGACATATTGCATGTCATTTTTTTCACACCAATCATGAACCTGTTTATGATAAGCTTCTCGTAAAAGCAGATGAATCGCTTGAAAATAATCGTACCGAACTTTAGAAGCTAAACCCCCATCGTTATCTATAAGTAATTGTAGACAATCTCTCAAATCATACCCATTTTTTTCTTTGAAAAAGGATAATAGCTTTGGAGACCAAGGCAACTTACCTAATAGACCAATTTCATCTGAAAACATTCCCTTCACCGTTTTTCCAAAATGGTGTTTTATCTCGCTTGCATAACGCTCATGGGTGCTTTCAATAAATGTTGCCATCGCTTCTTTATGACAAGGATCTACAAATGTCCCATAATATTTAAAGTCACTAATCTCCTCTTCAAGGAAACAATGAACTTCCCATGTACCTTTAGGAGCTGTCCAATTGAGAAATTTCTTTGGTTTATACGTGAAGAATCTTTTTTGGTTATACGCAGTCAGTCCTGTTTTTTGAAAAACTGGCTCGACTTGTAAATTTCCGATAAAATCATTTACGTCTATCGCGTCTTCCCATACTGGCTTTTTTGTCTCCTCACTAATAGGAACGGCCTTGGCAGAAAGGACGCGTGCCCATGGCATTTCAAAACTTCCTTTTGTTCCTCCTTCTACTTTTTCTACTTGATGAATAAGTGAATAATGTTTCGCGTCCGCATGTTCTAAAATCACTTCTCCTCCAGCCATTCCACTTGGATAAGGATATTCATCATAGAGCCAAACTTCAAGCTGATAACTAGCGGCAACCTCAATTGCATACGTAACTTTTGCAAACCATTCATTTGATAAATAAGGAACGCTCATCCCTTGGCGCGCACATAAAAAGAAGCCCCCTACGTTTTTATTAGCCATTTCTTGAATTTGATGACGAATTTCGTCTTCATTCATTTTTCCATTCCAAAACCAAAAAGGATGAATTCCATACTTAGAATCTGGATTTGCAAACTGTTTTTCACAAAACATACCTTCACCTCTCACTTCTTTACTTTGCTAAAAATGTTCATCTTCTATTGTTTACTTTATTCGAAAGCTCATTTTACAACAATCAGACATTTTTTATCTGCTTAAATAAGAGAGGTACGACATTTTTGAATAATTAATACTATTTTGAGAAGATGTTCAAAAAGGTAAAAACCAGAAGTTACTGAAAAAGTCCATCAAGGAAGCGGCAATGGCTCCGCGCTTTGCGCGCCTTCTATGAGAAACCCACTTATAGAAGGCTTTAAAACAAGGCAACGGCTACGCTCATTGCTTAGAGGCCACTGAAAAAGGTAAAAAGCAACCTTTTTCAGTGGCCTCTAAAACCAACCTTTTTGACTTATTATTTTTTTAGTATTCAAGGATGCGGCACTGGCTTCTCTCGCTGCGCGTAAGAACTGAAAAAACCACTCAGTTCTTACTTAAAACCTTGCAGCGGTTCCGCTCAGCGCTTCGAGGAAAGTCAAAAAGGTAAAAACCAACCTTTTTGACTTATTATTTCTTTAGTATTCAAGGATGTTGCACTGGCTTCTCTCGCTGCGCGTAAAGAACTGAAAAACCCACTCAGTTCTTACTTAAAACCTTGCAGCGGTTCCGCTCAGCGCTTCGAGGAAAGTCAAAAAGGTAAAAACCAACC
>NZ_JAXBLX010000069.1:0-19681 GCF_037027555.1 Halalkalibacter kiskunsagensis
CAATGATAGGATTTATTGACGAGAAAACATGTTTCTCTATTTCGCTTGGCTTTTGTTCAGTTTTCAAAGAACTACTTTGTTGCTAATTAGCAACTTTCATATCATACTAAACCATTATTGGTTTGTCAATATGTTTTTTTGTTTCTTTCACGTCGTCTTAGCGACAAGGAATAATATACCATGCTGAAATAACAATTACAACTATTATTTGAAAAAAGATATAAAAAATGCAAAAAAATAAGGATCTGAACCACTCTCCCTGTTCAAATCCTCTCTATAAATAATAGATAGACTAATCATAACCGACTTAAATACGTACAGCGACTCAATTCATCGCGGACTGAGTTTCTTCAGCAAGGAGAAAGACACAAAGGCACTGAGCGTAGCCCGCTATGAGTGGGTTTCTCATTCTGCAGGCGCGCAACGTGCTGAGCCATTACCGCTCCCTCGATGAACTTTTTTAACAACCTCGAAAGACACCTATTTTTTGAAGAGACTTCTAAATAATAAACTGCTTTACAACAATTAACAGTACGACACCAGGCACTCCTAAAATACCTGAAACCGCCGCCGTCACACCATTAATAGGAATATGAAAATCAATAAAAGACCCAAACGCATTAACAAAAAAGAGCATTAGTGCACCAATCACAAGTTTAACTGCTACATTCCCTAAAAAACGAACCGGCTTCAAAGGAGCACCTACAACTAATAGAACAACAACCAAACCAACCAAAATTGAAATTAAAATAACAGGATCCATCATTCATCACCTCAAGAAGCTTGTCTTTTTCTTAATATATGCTTAAAAAAACAAAAAAAGAACAAACCGCTTAATGCAGTTCGTTCATACTCGCCCGACGTTCTCTTGCTTCTCGCAATAAAAATGAATAAATAACTTCTGTTACTTTGATTCGATAAAGCACTTCTTCCGATGGATCTATACTTCTTTCGATAAGTTGTTTTTCACTATCAAGTTTCCGCTTTTGTTCCTCTAAATGCTGAAATAACCTAGCATTCTCGATCTTGCGAAGTTTTTGTTTTTTTCCAAACAACACACACTCCACCTTATAGTGTAATCAACTTCAAGAGACTACATAATCATTTGTTCAAAAGGGGAAACTATCCCTTTTGTCATTTCTCTCTACTTTTTCATCATTCGAATTAGCTCGTCTTGTTGCTCGCACGTTATAAGAAACTCACTTAAAAAACAACAACCCTCAAGTGAGATCTGAGTTCACACAAACTCTACAACTCTCTTCGACCTTCAATCGCCCTAGAAAGTGTCACTTCATCAGCGTACTCTAAATCCCCACCAACAGGGAGTCCGTGTGCGATGCGAGTTACTTTAATTCCTGTTGGTTTTACGAGCCTTGATATATACATAGCTGTCGCTTCGCCTTCAATCGTAGGGTTTGTTGCAATGATAACTTCTTGAATCGTATCATCCTGGAGTCGTTTTAGGAGCTCAGGGATTTTAATGTCCTCTGGTCCTATCCCATCCATCGGCGAAATTGCACCATGTAACACATGATAATCTCCACGGTACTCTTTCATTTTCTCCATAGCAATCACGTCTTTTGCTTCTTGAATGACACAAACAGTCGATTTATCCCGATGTTGATCCTCACATATACGACACGGATCAGAATCGGTGATGTTATGGCAAATTGAACAATATGTTAGATTTCGCTTAGCATTGACTAACGCTTTCGCAAAATCAAGTACATCATCTTCCTTCATATCTAAAACAAAAAAAGCCAGGCGACTAGCCGTCTTCGGTCCGATACCTGGCAATTTCATAAATCCTTCGATTAACTTAGCTATCGGTTCAGGATAATGCACACGATCTCCTCCTAGAACATTCCAGGAATATTCATTCCTTTTGTGAATTTACCCATGTCTTGTTCGACAAGTTCATCCACTTGTTTCAACGCCTCATTTGTCGCTGCTAAAATAAGATCTTGTAGCATTTCTACATCATCAGGATCAACTACATCTTCAGAAATTTTCACATCTAAAATACGCTTATCACCACTTGCCACAACTGTAACCATTCCGCCACCAGCTGTTGCTTCGACTGTTTTTTCTTTTAATTCCTCTTGCGCTTTTGCCATTTGCTTTTGCATTTTTTGCATTTGTTTCATCATATTACCCATGTTTTTCATCTTATAAATCCTCCTTTATTATTGTCCATCAGTAATTTCTATTAAATCTTCACCAACCAATTTCACAGCTTCTTCTATTAAGGAATCATTTCCTTCCTCTTTAACAGAACCTCGCTGCTCGCTGACAAATTCCTCTTTCACATTTTCCCATTGAGATTGAAGAAGAGTTACAAAGGTCGATTGATCAGATAAGTTTTCACGAAGAATGCCTTCTAGCACATCACGAAACTTTGTATCCATCATATCACGATGCATTTCATTTTGAAATGCTAGAACAACCGTCGTATGCGAAGAGGCAACAGGTTTACAGTCACTTAACCAAGCATGAGCAGGCACACTCTGACTTTTTATCCGCTCCATCACATCTCCCCACCTAGAAGTTACTACTTGTAAGTTCTTCTTATCTGCTTCTTTTAATGTCTCCTTCACCTTACCTGTCGATGCCCTTCCTTGTACAGGTGCCCTTTTAGGTCTACGTTGCAGCGGGGCTTGAGGTTCCCCTTTTGACGTTATCGCAACATTTCCAGATTGAATATCTGCTAACTTCTTTTCTAGAGATTGGATGCTACTTTTCAGTTGTTCTACTTCACTTGATGCAACTTGTGGCAAATCATGTTTACGTTGTTGGTTCATCAATTTAAGCAAAGCTAACTCAAGAAATATTTTCGGGTGGGCTGACCACTTCATTTCTTGTTGACTTGCATTCAACGATTCAATCGCCCCGTACAACCAAAACGAATCCACATTGGTCGTTAACTCTTTAAAGGAATCATCTACTTTCGCTCTCTCTAATAATTCTTCTGCTTGTGGAGCGTTTTTATAAAGAAGCACATCTCTAAAATAATAAATTAAATCTTCTACGAACCGGAGAGGGTCCTTGCCATCTTGCAGCAATCGCTCAAGCTGCTCTAACGCACGCACAGTATCGCCACTTTGAATAGAAGAGACGACATCGGTTAATGCCCTCTGGGAAACCGCACCCGTTACAGCCAGCACATCCTCTAATGTTAATGATTCTTCCGCAAACGAAATCGCTTGATCTAACAAACTTAACGCATCACGCATACCACCTTCAGCAGCTCTAGCAATCATAAATAACGCATCGTCTTCAGCCATTACATCATCATGAGTCAAAATATACTTCATACGGGAGACGATCGCTTGATTCGTAATACGTTTAAAATCAAAACGCTGACATCGGGAAATAATCGTAAGCGGGATTTTATGAGGTTCTGTTGTCGCAAGAATAAACAACACATGACTCGGTGGTTCTTCTAACGTCTTTAATAAAGCATTAAACGCACCTGTGGATAACATATGTACTTCATCAATAATATACACTTTATAGCGCACTTCACTCGGTGCAAATTTCACTTTATCACGAATGTCCCGAATTTCATCTACCCCATTATTTGAGGCAGCATCTATTTCAATGACATCAACAATGGCTCCCGAGGTAATCCCACGACAAGCAGAACACTCATTACATGGTTCGGCTACTGGTGCCTGTTCACAGTTAATTGCCTTAGCAATAATTTTAGCCGCACTCGTTTTACCCGTACCGCGCGGACCAGAGAATAAATAGGCGTGGGATAATTTTTGTTGGAGTAATGCATTTTGTAAAGTTTTCGTTATGTGCTCTTGTCCTACAACATCTCGTAATTGCTGCGGCCTCCAAACACGGTACAGCGCTTGATAACCCAAACCCACTTCCCCCTCTATTTTTTCACTCTACTTCATTATAGCGATTGAACCTTCATTTTAAAAGTAAATAACTACAACAAAAAAGCAACTACGCGGACGTAATTGCTTTTTTTATAAAAATTTAATACCGTGCACCCTCTGTTGATAATGCCACCACGGGCGTTACCTAAGCAGTTAGCTCGGCCCAGGCGACTCCACGGCACACGGAAGGGTCCACTTACTGCTGCTTCCTTCCGGACCTGACAGGGTTCATGGGTTTCCGTTGCGCAGAACCCAAGCGTCAACACCACTTACTTAGGTCAGACCCCGCGGTGACAAAACCTAAAGAGGGGATTCAGCCTCGCTACAGCGGATTGCGAGTACAGGGCACCGCTACCTCCCCACCTAGCACGGCAAAATGATTAACAAAGTCATGTGCGTCATTACCGACGCATAACCTAGTATAGATCGTTTGAGATTAAAATGCAACAGTAACAAACTGGAAACTAGGTTAATTTAATCGTTTAAGCTTTTTCTTTTTTCGAAGTTCACGAAAAAAGGTCGTTAAAATCGAACCGCACGTTTCTTCAAGACAACCACTAACGACTTCTGCCTGATGATTAAAACGCGATTCTTCCAAAAGGTTCATTAATGTACCTGCACACCCAGCTTTTGGATCAGTTGCCCCGTAGACAACTTTATCAATTCTAGATTGCACAATCGCACCAGCGCACATCGGACATGGTTCTAATGTAACATATAACGTACAGCCTGATAAGCGCCAATTATTAAGTTTCGTACAAGCTTCTTGTATTACCTTCAATTCAGCATGAGCTAACGCTTGCTGATCAATTTCTCTACGGTTATGAGCGGCAGCAATCACGTCCCCGTCTTTTACAATTATCGCACCTATAGGAACTTCACCTATCGCTTCCGCTTTACTAGCTTCAAGCAATGCAAGCTCCATCCATTTCTCATCATGATTCAAATGACATCGCACTCCTGTTAATCAGTTAAGAAAAACCGTAAAGCAGTCTTTTCTTAGATGCAATGAGCGAAGCCGTTGCTATGATTTTAAGCCTTAGGAGTGCTTTTCTCCTAAAAGGCGCACAACGCACTTAGTCATTACCACCCATGAATAAGCTATTATATTTCACATGAACCCAATTATTTTATATTACATGCTCCTAATATACAAAAAACACTACCTCATAAGGTAGTGTAACATTTTATGTATGGAGGAGGAAGAGGGATTCGAACCCCCGCGCGGTTTGACCCGCCTGTCGGTTTTCAAGACCGATCCCTTCAGCCAGACTTGGGTATTCCTCCGTATTTGCTGACAAGATTTATTATATACAAGACAAAACACATTGGCAAGTATTAATTTTTAAAAAAATTTAACCATTTTAGTAATAAGTATAAATTACAAGCAGATTCGTCACACATGTCAGGATGTTAAGAAAGGAACAAGTACCTGAAACTGGATTTATTATCGAACTAAAAAGGAGAGGGTCTAAAGAAGACCTCTCCCTATTTATTTATTCACTTACGGTTACATCTCTTAATTGGAAATAACCATTTTGGTGACGCCAGAACCCTTGGACTTCATCACGAACACCATTTAGTTCTATCTTATGATGAATGTAAATCATTGGCGCTTCTTCGACTAATAACTCTTGTACTTCTTTGTATAGCTCTAAACGTCGATCTTGATCTACTTCTTTTTCAGCAGATTCTAATAGAGCATCAACCTCGTCATTCTTATAAAAAGTACGGTTACCAGGCGCACCGACATTATCAGAATGGAATAAAGGTGCTAAAGCATAATCAGCATCACCTGTAGCAGAGCTCCACCCTAAGATAAACATATCATGTTGACCATTTGCAGTTTTATCTAAGTATGCGCCCCACTCAACAACATCAATAGAAACATCAATACCAATTTCAGCTAAAACTGCTTGTGTATATTCAGCAAGATCCATACGCTCACGACTATCATTAGTAGAAATAGTAGTAGAGAACCCGTCTGCATAACCAGCTTCAGCTAGTAATTCTTTTGCTTTTTCAACATCATATTCTAATGAAGGAACATCTGCGTCATAGCCAACTACTTCTGGAGCTAATGGACCTTTAGCAGGTACACCAACTCCATTAAATACACCTTCAACTACAGCTTCTTTATCAATCGCCATAGAGATAGCTTGACGTACTTTCGGGTCATTAAACGGCTCTTTTTCTGTATTAAATCCAATATAACTTAGACTTAAACTATCAGACTCAACCACATGCATACCATCAGTTCCTTCAACACGCGAATAATCACTAGGGCTAAGTGGTTCAGTAATATGAACAGCACCTGTCTCTAGCTCTGCAACACGCGTTAAATCTTCAGGAACCACTTTGAATGTTACAGAATCAAGCTTAGCATTTTCGTCTCCCCAATAATCAGGGTTTTTTACTAATTTGACTTGTGTACCCGGGTCCCAACTATCGAACATAAAGAATCCAGTTCCCACCGGGCTCTCATTAATAATCGAACCAGGATTTTCACCGTTTTCCATCGCCTCATAGTCAGCAGTGATTGCTTCTGAACTAATCATCCCACCACCACTATGTGCAAAGTTATATATTAATGAAGCTTTTGGTTCACTTGTTTTAAACTGAATTTCATAATCACCTAATACTTCAATCTCAACAATATCATTAAAGAGGAAAGCTCTCTGTGAAGCAATATCTGGATCTGTTATACGTTCAATATTAGCTTTTACCACTTCAGCATTAAAATCGGAATCATCATGGAATTTAATGCCCTCTTTTAAAGTGAACTTCAAAGTTAGTTCATCTACTTGTTCCCAACTTTCAGCTAGACCTTCTTGCAACTCCATGTTCTCATCATAGTACACTAATGTTTCATAAATATTAGTACTAACATTACCTGAAGGAACATCATTAGAACCATGCGGATCTAGAGCAACTGCATCTGACAAAGTAGCAATTATTAAATCGCCACCAGCAGCAGCTTCCGTAGCTTCTTCTGTACCTTCACCTACATCTTCTCCTTCAGCCGGTTCAGGTGTTGCATCTGGCTCACTTGCACACGCTGTCATAAATAAGCTAAACGCTAGTACAAGAGCCAAAAAGAAAAACGAATTTTTTGACACTTTCATCAAAAAATACCCCCTATTTATTTTTTATTTGTGCGGTAAAAACCATTATTACTATAACTTATCCAAAAAAAGAAAACAAGTAAATATTTCTGAAAATTACTTTATTAGAAAAACTGAATTACTTTTTAGCACCGAAACAATTTTCAGTTATTTCAAAGAATTATATTACAAAAGATGTATTTCTAAAGTATGAATTTGGAAATATCATTATATTTAAAAAATAAAGTCCCCATTGTAAATACCACTGGGTATGATATAATAAAAATTTGTAAAATAGTATTTTATCTTGTCGAAAAAGAAAGAAGATTGTGGCGAGATGGAAATAACAAATTCCAAAAAGAAAGGATGTATGTTTATGAGCGAACAAACTGTTAACAACGCTGCAGCACCTAACCATCCTCCAAATCCCACTGTCGAGAGATGGAAAACCTTCTATAAGAAATTACGTAAAAATAAAGCAGCTATGGTCGGTGGCTTTCTCATTATTTTCTTTATTCTAGTTGCTTTTATTGGGCCTTTTTTCACTCCGTATGAGCCAAATGTTCAAAATCATGTAAATAAGCTTGCGACTCCATCGGCAGAGCATTGGTTTGGAACAGATCATCATGGGCGAGACATTTTTAGTCGAATTATTCATGGAATGTCTATTACATTATATGTAGGATTCTTTTCAGTAATAATTGGAGCTATCATTGGTGTATTTCTTGGCGTTATTTCTGGTTATTACGGAAAACAAATCGATACAGTTATTATGCGTGTGATGGATATCTTACTAGCCTTCCCTGGTATCTTACTTGCACTAGCAATCGTAAGTGTTCTAGGAGGAAGTTTAAATAACGTTATTATAGCCGTTGGGATTTTCTCTATACCTGTGTTCGCCCGGATTGTTCGTGGTTCTACACTCGCCGTTCGAAAGCTTGAATACATCGATGCAATGAGAGCATTAGGAGCAAGCGATGCACGTATTATCTTTAAGCATATTTTACCAAACGTTACTTCCCCTCTTATCGTCCAGGCTACATTAAGTATTGCAACCTCTATTTTAACTGCAAGTGGTCTTTCATTCTTAGGAATGGGAGCGCAACCACCTACACCTGAGTGGGGTGCGATGTTAAGTGGTGGTCGGAACTATATGTGGGATGCACCGCACGTTACGTTGTTCCCAGGTATTGCGATCGTCATTGTTGTATTAGCGTTTAATATTTTTGGTGACGGTTTACGAGATGCGTTAGATCCTAAAATGAAGAACTAGAAAGAGGTGCTTAAACATTGTTTACTTTTATCGTACGTCGTCTTATTCAGACGATACCCGTTTTAATAGGAGTTACTATTCTAACATTTGGCTTGATGCACCTCATTCCTGGTGATCCAGCTCAAATCATGGCAGGTGAGAGTGCTTCTCCAGCTCAAATCGAACAAATGCGTGAAAGACTAGGTTTAAATGAAGCTCTGCCCGTTCAATATACAAAATATGTTTCAGGTGTAGTTCAAGGTGACCTTGGAAACTCAATTCGTAGTGGTCGTTCCGTTTCATCAGAAATTTCAGGACGATTCTGGGTTACAATGGAACTTGCTATTTATAGTACGATTTTAAGTGTATTTATTGGCTTAATTGCTGGTGTTATCTCAGCAACGAAACACTACACTTTAACAGATGTTTCTATTATGATTGTCGCTTTATTTGGTTTATCAATGCCGAATTTCTGGCTTGGTCTCATGTTAATACAATGGTTTGTAATCGGCTTTGATATAGGTCCGATTCACACAAGTTGGTTTGCTGCCTCCGGTTGGGGTTCATGGCAACAAATTGTCTTACCAGTGATTACTCTTGGTACGGCAGGTGCTGCGATTATTGCACGTATGACACGTTCAAGTATGCTTGAAGTCATTGGACAAGATTATATTCGAACTGCACGAGCAAAAGGTGTAAAAGAACAAGTTGTTATTTATCGTCATGCATTAAAAAATGCTCTTATTCCAGTTGTTACAGTCGTTGGTTTGCAATTTGGTGGCCTTTTGGGTGGTGCGGTTTTAACAGAATCTGTTTTTGCTATTAACGGTATGGGGCGTCTAATTATTGAAGCAATCCGTGCGCGCGATTTCCCAATCGTTCAAGGAACTGTACTTGTATTTGCATTAATCTTTGTCGGAGTAAATCTACTTGTAGATGTCGCTTATCGTGTCTTAAATAAACGAATTGACTTAAATTAATCATTTGATATAAATAATATTTGGAAAGGTGTGAAACCTTATGGCAACAAAGGTCGATAGCAAAAGTGAAACGATTCTTGAAGTTCGTGACCTCCGCACATCGTTTTTTACGGAAAGCTTTGAGGTTAAGGCTGTCGATGGTGTCAACTTTTCAGTTCCAAAAGGAAAGACACTAGGAGTCGTTGGTGAGTCAGGTTCAGGTAAAAGCATTACCTCACTTTCTATTCTTCGACTGATTCAAAACCCAGGTAAAGTTGTTGGGGGCCAGGTTATGTTCAAGGGCGCTGATCTACTTGAAAAGACAGACGCTGAAATGCGAAAAATTCGTGGAAATGAAATTTCAATGATCTTCCAAGAACCAATGACTTCATTAAACCCTGTTTACACAGTCGGTCAACAAATTGGGGAAGCCTATCAAATTCATGAGAAACTTAACAAAAAACAAGCAATTGAACGTTCAGTTGAGATGTTAAAACTTGTAGGAATCCCTTCACCTGAAAAACGTGTACACCAGTATCCACATGAACTTTCAGGTGGAATGCGTCAACGTGTCATGATTGCAATGGCACTCGCTTGTAATCCAGAATTATTAATTGCTGATGAACCAACAACAGCATTGGACGTTACGATTCAAGCTCAAATTCTAGAACTGATGAAAGACTTACAAAATCGTTTAGGGATGTCAATTATCATGATTACACACGACTTAGGAGTCGTTGCAGAGACTTGTGATTACGTTGCTGTTATGTACTGTGGAAAGGTCGTCGAATACGCATCTGTTGATGAACTATTCCGTAATCCAAGACATCCATATACAGTAGGGTTATTAAATTCATTGCCACGTCATGATATAGATTTAGAAGACGAGGAACTGTCAGTTATTAAAGGGGCTGTCCCAAGTCCTGTTGACATGCCAGTCGGTTGTCGCTTCTCACCACGTTGCCCTTATGCAAGTGATATATGTGTTGAGCGCCTTCCTGAACTAGAAGAAGATGAAAAAGGCAACCAAATTCGATGTTGGATCTACTCTGATGAGTGGGATGGCGATCCGGAGGTGAACGTGTATGAAAAAAGAACTACTGAAAGTTAAGGACCTGAAACAGTATTTTCCGATCAAAGGTGGAATGCTTGGACGTACCGTTAACTACGTGAAAGCCGTTGATGGCGTTACGTTTACTGTGTATGAAGGAGAAACCGTCAGTATTGTAGGGGAATCTGGCTGTGGTAAGTCTACGACCGGTCGTGCTATATTACGTTTAGATGATCCAACTGCTGGTGAAGTTGTCTTTGATGGTGATGACCTGCTTTCATTAAATAAAGCGCAAATGCGTAAAAAAAGAAAAGACTTACAGATTATTTTCCAAGATCCTTATGCTTCTATTAACCCGCGTCAAACCGTTCGTCAAATACTTGAAGAAGCTTTAGAAATTCAAAACGTTGTACCAAAAGCTGAGCGTTCCGCTAAGATCCGCGAACTAATGGAAACGGTTGGACTAGGTGCTCACCAAGCCGACCGTTTTCCTCACGAATTTAGTGGTGGCCAACGTCAACGTATTGGGATTGCTCGCGCTTTATCTGTTGATCCAAAGCTTATTATATGTGATGAAGCTGTATCAGCTTTAGATGTATCGATACAAGCACAAGTAATCAACTTATTAAAGAGATTACAGCGCGATTTTCAGTTAACGTACTTGTTTATTTCACATGATTTAGGTGTCGTACGTCACATATCAGATCGAGTAATTGTTATGTATTTAGGACGTATTGTTGAAATTGGCGATAAAACGTCAGTATTTGATAATCCACAACATCCTTATACTAGAGCACTTCTTTCTGCTATTCCTGTACCAGATCCAAGTAAAAAGACAGAGCGTGTGATCTTAAAAGGGGATGTACCTTCACCAATTAATCCTCCTGAAGGCTGTCGTTTCCATACACGTTGTCCATTTGCTACGGATTTATGTACTACTGACACACCAGAGCTCAAGGCTGAAAATTACATGAAAGAAGGCCACTTAGCAGCATGTCACTACATGGATGAAATTGAATCCGGCAGACATAAAGCAAAGTACTAGAATAGAAGAAAAAAGGTCGCACTTTGACCTTTTTTCTTCTATTCTAAGCAATGAGCGGAGCCGCCGTTGGGGGTTTAGCCTTTTGAGTGCCTTTCTCAAAAGGCGTACGGCGAGTGAAGCCATTGCAACTTGTTTGCTCTTTTTTAAATCAAAACAGGTCGCACTTTGACTTGTTTTCTTCTATTCTAACAATGAGCGGAACCGCCGTTAGGGGGGAGCCTTTTGAGTGCCTTTCTCAAAAGGCGTACGGCGAATGAAGCCATTGTAAGATTGCCCTTTACCCTTTTTATTCCAACTTAAAAAGCCGACTGCATGAATGTGCAGTCGGCTTTTTCATTTTACTTTGTTGTAATCTTTTCTACATTGCGCATATATGGACGTAAAACTTCAGGAATCACGACAGATCCATCATCTTCTTGGTAATTTTCAAGGATCGCCGCAACTGTACGTCCGACAGCAAGGCCTGATCCGTTTAATGTATGAACGAATTCTGGTTTCGCTTTTGCTTCAGGACGATACTTAATGTTTGCACGACGCGCTTGAAAGTCTTCAAAGTTACTACAAGAAGAGATTTCACGGTAAGAATCATTACTTGGAATCCAAACTTCAATATCGTACTTTTTCGCCGCTGTAAATCCTAAGTCTGCAGTACACATACTTAATACACGGTAAGGTAATTTGAGAAGTTGCAATACTTTCTCTGCATGACCTGTTAACGTTTCAAGTGTATCATATGAATCCTCAGGCTTTACAAACCGTACTAACTCCACTTTATTAAATTGATGCTGACGAATCAATCCACGTGTATCACGGCCTGCAGAACCAGCCTCTGAGCGGAAGTTTGCGCTATATGCCGTATATGCAATTGGCAACTGTTCTGCTGTTAAAATTTCATCACGGTGTAAGTTTGTTACAGGTACTTCTGCTGTTGGGATGAGAAAGTAATCTTGGTCATGAATTTTAAAAGCATCCTCTTCAAACTTAGGCAATTGCCCCGTACCCGTCATGCTTGCACGATTGACCATATAAGGAGGCAAAACTTCCACGTAGCCATGCTCGTCTTGATGTAAGTCCATCATAAAGTTAATCAATGCACGTTCTAGACGCGCTCCTAACCCTTTATAAAACACAAAACGACTTCCTGTCACTTTTGATGCCCGTTCAAAATCAACGATTCCTAGATCTGTTGCTAGATCCCAGTGCGGCTTCGTATCAAATCCAAATGAACGAACCTCTCCCCACTTACGTATCTCAACATTATCATCTTCTGTATCCCCAACAGGAACACTCTCATGAGGTACATTAGGAATTGTTAATAAAATCCCTTCTAATTCATCTTCGATTTTTCGTAACTGTTCATCGAGTGATTTAATCTTCTCCGATACTTCTTTTGTTTCTTTAATTAAATGATCTGCATCTTGCTTTTCACGCTTTAATTGTGCTACTTCTTGTGACACTTGATTTCTTCTACTCTTAAGCTCTTCTACTTCAACAATAATCGTTCGACGACCTTCATCTAATTCTTCAAAACGGTCTAGACCAGAGATATCTTCACCTCTTGTCGTAAGTCTCTTTTTTATATCATCAAAGTCTTTACGTAAACGTTTTACATCTAACATTGGTTGTCCTCCTCATGTCTTATCTTATTCATTTTACCAAATAACAAAGGATAAAAAAAAGCCCTCACCCCTTCTATTATGAAGAAGGGACGAGAGCACCCGCGTTACCACCCTTGTTGCAAGATAGTAGGTGCTTCCTCCTACTATCTAAACCACTTTAGCACATAACGGCTGCATACCGAGAAGATTTCATACTTCTACTCCAAGGTGGATTCGATACAAGCACTGACCGGTTCACACCTCCCACCGGCTCTCTGTACAGCGCTTTGTATGTACTAACCCTTATCGACGCATTACAACTTTATTGTTTTGATTCTTCTACAATTGAAACAAAGAACTGATGAAAGCGATGATCATCTGTTAGCTCTGGATGAAACGAGCATGCAAGGAAGTTTCCATGTCTTGCAGCAACAATTTCATCCCCATACTTCGAAAGTATTTCTACATCTTCTCCTACTTCTAAAATAAGAGGAGCACGGATAAACACAGCACGAATATCTTCACCTACACCTGTTACATGCAGATCGGTCTCAAAGCTTTCCCGCTGACGTCCAAACGCATTGCGCTGTACTTTCATGTTCATAACCGATAAATGACCAGAGTCTTGTCCCTCAATTGAGCTTGCCATTAAAATCATGCCTGCACACGTACCAAACATCGGCTTTCCTGAAGCAGCAAATTCTTTTAGTGGTTCAAAGAAACCATACAAATCAATTAAACGACGCATCGTTGTACTTTCCCCACCAGGAAAAACCAAGCCATCTATTTCAGCTAGTTGCTCAACTTTTTTGACAACAACTACTTCTGTATGAGGAGCTTGTAAGCAGTTCACATGCTCCCTAACCGCTCCTTGTAATGCCAATACACCAATTTTAACCATTACTTGCGCTTCCTTTCCCTTACCCAGCCTAGAGTTTACCAGCCACGCTCTTGCATGCGCTCAGTTGGGTTAAGAGTCGAAATTTCGATACCTTTCATTGCAGTTCCAAGTCCTTTTGAAAGCTCAGCAATTAACGCATAATCTTGATAGTGAGTTGTCGCTTCAACAATTGCACGTGCAAACTTCTCAGGGTTGTCTGATTTGAAAATACCAGAACCAACAAATACTCCATCTGCACCTAACTGCATCATTAATGCAGCATCTGCAGGAGTTGCTACACCACCTGCTGCAAAGTTAACGACAGGTAATTTACCTGTTTCTTTAATCTGTAACAAAAGATCAAATGAAGCACCAAGGTTCTTTGCTTCTGTCATTAACTCATCAGTAGACATTTGCTTTACTTTGTTAATTTGTCCTTGAATCATACGCATATGACGAACCGCTTCAACAATGTTTCCTGTTCCAGGCTCACCTTTCGTACGAATCATTGATGCACCTTCACCAATACGACGTGACGCTTCTCCTAAGTCACGTGCTCCACAAACAAATGGGACAGTGAAATCACGCTTGTACAAGTGGAATACTTCGTCTGCAGGTGTTAGAACTTCACTTTCGTCAATGTAATCAACGCCCATAGCTTCTAGAATACGCGCTTCTACAATGTGACCGATACGAGCTTTTGCCATAACTGGAATTGATACTGCATTTAGTACCTCTTCAACAATTGTCGGGTCAGCCATACGTGCCACTCCGCCCGCTGCACGAATATCCGCTGGTACACGCTCAAGTGCCATGACTGCAACTGCACCTGCTTGCTCTGCAATTTTTGCTTGTTCTGCATTAATGACGTCCATAATAACGCCACCTTTTTGCATTTCTGCCATACCTCTTTTGACTCTATCTGTTCCTGTTTGGCTCATTCGTATTTCCTCCTATACCGTTCTTCTTAGTTGAATGCTCATCCTTTAATAGTATACCTTAAAAAAGGGGCATTCGCATAAATTTTCAGTTATTATTTTAGCATGAATAAGGGCCTAAACAAAATTAGGACTGGTTTAGAAAAGGCTTAGTTATAAGCAAATGTCTTTACAAGTAAATATAGAATATTTGACATTCAATTTACCTAAACAGAATTTAGAGAAAACTAAAGTTTTTCAAAATTCACAAATATTTCCCTTTTACTGATGCTTAACTTAAGAAAACCAACCTTTAACCATTTCAGCTACACCATTCCAGATTCCAGAAAAGAAACCTCCGACCGCACGCATCGCCATTGCGAACCAACCTGCCTTTTCAACAGCTACATCCGTAACAACCGGAACTTCAGCACGTTGTGATGCATATAAAAACTCTTCATCCTCGTCACCATTATATACAAGAGCAAGCGTTCCAACTTGTGTACCCGCTTCAAAAGGTGCTTCTAATTCACCGTCTTCATTTAACTGGCTTTCATTAAGACTAAGTTCGGTTGAATATAATTCATCTTCTCCACTACGAACTACCGTTGAAAGTGCCTCTATACTCGAGATCCCAACTTCTCTTTCCTTACCTGCAACGACTGGAATTTGTTCAAATCCCTCAGGTATAAACCCAGCCTCTACTAGCTCCACATGTGTGAAATTATTAAAGCCATGGTCTAATAATTTCTTTGTTTCATTAAAACGATCGTCGCGAGTATTAGTTCGCATTACAACTGAGATAAACCGCATGCCATTACGTTCTGCTGTTCCAGTAAAAGCATTCCCTGCAGCTGAAGTATACCCCGTCTTTAAACCATCTATGCCTTCATAGTCATGTTGTGGTTCTATGCCTGATAACATCCAATTCCAGTTACGCATTTCTATTCGTTCTTCTGGTCCTGCAATAAAATCCATTGTTGGAATGCTAGCCGTTTCAAGCACTTCTGGATAGTCGTTAATCAAATGAAATGCAAGCTTTGCTGTCGCACGTGCAGACATCATATTCTCTGCATTTTCACCTGTACCATCCGGATGATTGCCTTGAAGATCTGAATTATTTAACCCAGTTGTATTAACAAATTCATAATCCTCTAACCCTAACTCTGCAGCCTTGTCATTCATCATCTTCACGAATTGAGTTTCTGACCCAGCAATTAATTCAGCTAGAGCAATCGTTGAAGCATTAGCTGAATAGATGGCAACTGACTGATACAATTGTTCAACTGTATACGTCGCATCTTGCCGCAAAGGAACATTCGACAATGCAGTATGTAAAGACAGAGTCCTCACAAAGTCACTAATTGGAACTTCTTGATCCCAAAATATCTTTCCTTCATTAATGGCTTCAAGAATGAGGTATTCACTCATCATTTTCGTCATACTTGCCGTTGGAAGAATAGCATCTATATTTTTTTGAAATAAAATCTTCCCTGTTTTTGCATCTACTAAAATAGCAGATTCAGCTTCTAAATCAAAAGCAGCATTTATTTTACCTGGTTGTATTACAGTTGCAAGTAATACGATAGTAAGCATAGTTAAAAACCACTTTTTAAACATTTTATGGTCCACTCTAATCCCTCCACACCTTTTCACATAGAGGTTATTTTATCATAACTAGTAAAAAAAAAATAGATAGAGAAATCCCTATCTATTTTCCATAATTTATTTAGTGATCCAGTTCAATTACAATGAATAATTTGGTGCTTCTTTCGTAATTTGTACATCATGTGGGTGGCTTTCACGTAATCCAGCTCCGGTAATTCGAATAAACTGTCCATTTTCTCTTAAGTCATCTAAAGTTGGTGTACCGCAATACCCCATTCCTGCACGAATCCCTCCGATTAACTGGTGAATCGTATCATGTAATGGTCCTTTATATGGAATTCGGCCTTCAATTCCTTCAGGCACTAATTTTTGTGCATTTTCTTGGAAATAACGATCCTTACTACCTTTTTCCATTGCACCTAATGAACCCATACCACGGTAAACTTTAAATTGACGTCCTTGATAAATCTCTCGGTCTCCAGGACTTTCAGAAACACCTGCAAGTAAACTTCCTAACATAACTGCATGTCCACCAGCTGCTAATGCTTTCACGATATCGCCTGAGTATTTAATTCCTCCATCCGCGATAATTGGAACACCATGCTTCTTAGCTTCAGTTGCACAATCATAAACTGCTGTAACTTGAGGAACCCCAATTCCAGCTACAATACGTGTCGTACAAATAGAACCTGGTCCAATTCCTACCTTTACTACATTTACACCAGCTTCTATTAAATCACGAGTAGCATGGGCCGTTGCAACATTACCGGCAATAATTGTTAAATCAGGATACGTTGAGCGAACCTCACGAACTTTATCTAACACTCCCTTAGAATGGCCATGGGCTGTATCGATCACAATGGCGTCTATACCGGCTTCAACCAATGCAGCTAGTCTTACGTCTGCATCTGCTGAAACACCAATTGCAGCCCCAACTACGAGCCTTCCTTGTGAATCTTTAGCTGAATTAGGAAACTCAATGACTTTCTCAATGTCTTTTATTGTAATTAACCCTTTTAACACGCCTTCATCATCAACGAGAGGAAGCTTCTCAATTTTATATTGTTGAAGGATTTTTTCAGCATCATTTAATGTAGTGCCCACAGGGGCTGTTACAAGATTTTCTTTCGTCATCACTTCATCGATTTTAATAGAGTAATCTTCAATAAAGCGTAGGTCGCGGTTTGTGATAATTCCAACAAGCTTTTGGTCTTCATCTACAATCGGTACACCTGAAATACGATACTTACCCATTAAGTGTTCTGCATCAAATACTTGACGATCTGCTGTTAAATAAAATGGATTAGTAATAACACCACTTTCAGAACGTTTAACAAGATCAACTTGTTCAGCTTGCTGCTCAATTGACATATTCTTATGAATAATCCCAAGGCCACCTTCACGTGCAATGGCAATAGCCATTTGTGCTTCTGTAACAGTATCCATCCCTGCACTAATAATAGGAATGTTTAATTGTAAATTATCGCTTAATTTCGTTTTTACAGAAACATCACGTGGCAAGATTTCTGATTTCCCTGGTACAAGCAATACGTCATCAAAGGTAAGACCTTCTTTTTGAAATTTAGTTTCCCACATTAAATTCTGCCTCCCCATTCTTTTATAAGTTCGTGAAAATATTATTAGTAGCTTATCAATTGGGCAAACTACTGTCAAGAATCGATGTAATGTGCGACTTTTTTGAATATACAGACGAAAGGAGGATTAGAGTGGATCCTGTGCAAAATGATTTGTTCATCCCATTTTATTCAGCTACATTTTCAAGAAAATTTTTAACAGAACGGTATGAAGAAAATCAAATAGCTCAACCAAAAACAACCAGCTATCATACCTGTTCTTCATTTATGTATCATCTACAACATGGTCAACTCTATTTTAAACATGCATCTATCGTACCAATTGAATTGAAACCTATTTTGGTATTTTACGGATATGTCCAATTATTAAAAGCTTGTATCTTAACATTAGATCCTAACTATCCAGAAAGCTCACAAGTTTTAGCACATGGTGTAACGACTCGTAAAAGAAAAAAATCTTCTTACCGTTTTCTAGATGATGAGGTAAAAATTCAAAAAAACGGACTTTTTTCGCACTTTTTAGACAAAATGTTTCATGTGAAACATCAAGAAGGCGAAAAATATCAAATGCTGACACTATTACGTCATATTGCAGATATGCATTCTTTATTTACACGAATAAACAAGGAAGAACTTTCTTATCAAGGACGTATGACTGCAAACCGAGTCTATATATCAGCAAAAATACTTGACTCTTACCATATGACTGCAAATCGATTTGAACAATATTTGGAGGCCAATACAGTTGAGGTTACTTCAAAGAGATTTCAAGTGTCTGATCAAAAAGGGCAATTAGAAATTACCCTTCCTTCTTCTCCCTCTATATGGAGATCAAACCCTTGGCTTTTCAATTATAAAGGTGAAATTTTCCTTCTCAAGGATAAAGAACATACAAACTCATATAAATTGCCTGAATTAGCAACTCACTTTTTACTGCTTTATAACTTAAGTATGATTTGCCGTTATGAAGCAGAATGGTGGGGAGATCTCATACACACATTTGATGGGGTAGACTATCCCTATATTGCTCATTATCTAACGATTGCTGAGCGGAAAATACCTTTACTTATCTCTAGTTTTTTAACTTAACAAGTACGTCATTTACATTCTAATTACCAAAGAAGTATAGTTTAGTTTCTTTATTATTTGGAAATGGTTTTTGGAGAAGATGATTTGATAGGAACTGTTTATTGGCTGAATGGGTGAATCTGTATTCTGACAGACTCATTTAGGGAAGGTGCTAGATTTGGTAGAGGTTGCTGGTTTTTTGGTTGTATGAATGAACTTGGTCCTAGTTCATTCCTTCTTACTTTATGGGCATTAAAACAGTGGTTCCATCTCATAAGGTTGTTACATATCCTCCCCCTCCAGGTACTGCGGAGCCTGGCAACGTCCTGGCTCGCCATTTCTCTTACGGGGAAGTATCGCATGTTGCATTCTCATTGAAGCTGATTCTTGAAGTTCTACGAAGAAAAACGTGCTCGTCTCACAGGGGGACATGATGTGTTTCACAGAAGTCTATTCACGATATAACCACCGGCTAACTCGAAGAAGATGTTGCCCCTTCATGTACTGCTTTCTCTTCATGCAATTCTCTCCCTTCCTCCTTCCCTTGTGCAGTGGAGCCTGGCAACTTCGGGACAAAACTCTTTTGCGCCTTGAACAGTCTGTTTATGCGTACAAAAAAGACAATCCAATTGGATTGTCTTTTATCTGCCTGGCAACGTCCTGGCTCGCCATTTCTCTTCTACGGGGAAGCTTGACTTGATGCTTTTTCAT